>NZ_JBFAIS010000005.1:105384-373526 GCF_040654795.1 Streptomyces sp. NPDC050617
GTCTCGGACGGGTCGGTCGTCTCTGAGGGGCCGGTCGTCTCGGACGGGTCGGTCGTCTCCGCGGGGCCGGTCGTCTCGGACGGGTCGGTCGTCTCCGCGGGGCCGGTCGTCTCGGACGGGTCGGTCGTCTCTGAGGAACCAGCCGTCTCGGACGGGCCGTTCGTGTCCGAGGAACCAGCCGCCTCCGAAGGGCCGGTCGTCTCCGAAGGGCCGGTCGCCTCCGACGGGCCAGCCGTCTCCGAGGGGCCGCCGCCCCTCGTCCCTTCAGCCGAACGGATCCGGCAAGCGGTCCTCGCCCCTCACCTCGCCGAGGCCGAAAGAGTCCTGCTGTCGCTCCGTCACGCCGACCGCCGACTGCGCCTCGGCGTGTCGGAGGCCCGGGAACTCGCTGGTGCCGCCGCCGAGTGGTTTCTGCGCGGGGCGCGGTCCGGGGAGCTGCGGGAGGCGCTGACGACCGGGCTGCCGCCCGAAGGGGTGCGGTACGCACCGGGGTTCGTACGCCGTCGGCTCACCGACAAACTGCCGGAGGCGCGGAGCATCCCCGAGCAGCAGCGGCGTTCCCGAGCCGCCCAACCACCCTCACCACCCGCCCGGTTCGCGACCTGTCAGGGCCCCGGCAGCGAACACGTCTTCCGGCCCGTAGCCGATGAGACGCACTGCGGCCCGTGCCGACAGAAGCGGGCCGAGGCGGCCTTTTCCGCCGCCCGCGCCGAACCGATCTGACGACCGTCCCGGCCCGGCGCGCTCGGACGCTCCGCCTACTGCGCCGCGACGGTGGGCTCTTCGGGTGCCGTGGGCTCCGGCTCGGGCTCGGTGCGCTTCTGCGACGGGACGAAGAAGGCGAGGACGAGCGGGATGGCGCTGAGGGCGATGATCCACCAGAACGTTCCGGAGAATGCCGAGATGCCGTCCGCCTCCGTGGCGGCACCGGTGAGCCGGTTCTGCAGGATCACGGCGATGACCGCGACGCCGAAGGGCGCGCCGACGCGCTGTACGACGCTGAACGCCGCGCTGGCTCGGGGGGTCTCCTCGTAGCTCAGATTCGAGAGGGCGAGTGCCATCACCGGGAACGTGGTGGCGGCGAAGCCGACTCCCTGGGCGAACTGCCCGGCCAGCAGCAGCGCTGTTCCGCCGTGCGCGTCCGCGAGGGCGAACGGCACGGTCCCGATCATGGTCAGCAGCACACCGGCGGCGACGATGAAGCGGCCGTCGAACCGCGCGGCGAGGTTGCGCAGGGCCACGACGAAGAACATCGCGCCGAGCCCCTGAGTGATGAGCAGCACGCCCGTATGCAGCACCGTCTCGCCGCGAAGCTCCTGGTAGAAGAGGGGGAGCAGGAACGACAGGGCGTAGGTCGAGAACCCGCTCGCGAAGGTGATGACGCCGCTCAGGCCGAAGCTGCGCCGCGCGAACACGCGTACGTCGATGAGAGCGGGGCGACGGGCGCGCAGCGAGTGGACGGTGAAGGCGGCGAGCAGTACGACGCCGATGAGGAGCGGCAGCCAGGCGTGAGCGTCGGCGAAACCGTCCTTTCCGGAGAGCTCACTGACGCCGTAGGCGACGGCGACGACGCCGGGAGTGAGCAAGAGGAAGCCGGACACGTCGAGTCGGTGGCCACGCTGCCCGGAGGGCGTGGGCAGCAGCAACCGGCCGAATACGAGCGCGACGAGGCAGACCGGCACGTTCACGAGGAACATCCAGTGCCAGCTCAGCGACTGCACGATGGCGCCGCCGAGCACCGATCCGAGAATGGGGCCGAGCAGTCCGGGGAGCGCGACCGCGGCTGTCGTTTTCTGGATGCGTTCCGGGCCGGCCGCCCGCGTGACGATGGAGAGCGTTATCGGCATCACCATGCCGCCGCCGATCCCCTGGATCACCCGGAAGGCGATGAGTACGGGCAGGGAACCCGCGAGGCCGCAGAGGAGCGAGCCGACGAGGAAGGCGCTCACGGCGAACATCCAGGCGTTGCGCGCCCCGAACCGTTCGGAGAGCCACCCGCTCACCGGGATCACTGACACGAAGGCCAGCAGGTAGCCCGTCGCGACCCATTGCGTCTGGGCGACCGAGGCGTCGAACACCGTGCGCAGATGGTTGAGGGCGACGTTGACGATCGTCGTGTCCAGGAGCGTGATGAACACGGCGAGGGCGAGGACGAGGCTGATCAGGGTCAGCCGGCGATCGGTCACCGGCGGCGTCGCGGCCTGTGCGGCCGTAGCTGTTGGAGTCACGGCGGGAACACTACACCGTGCAGTGCAGCTCGTACACTGCACGGTGTAGAGCAGATCTTGGGTGTGGAAATGAACGGGCTGGAGACCTCGCGGACGGGTTCGTCGAGGGCGGGCTCGGGCGAAACCCCGGAGCGGGCCCGACCCGGCAGGGTCAGGCGTCGGCGCTCAACGCGGGCTGCGCCGGCTCCGGTAGGCCGCGACGCTGGCCCGGTGTGCGCAGGTCCGGGTGCAGTACTGCTTCGAGCCGTTGCGCGAAAGGTCCACGAACGTGGCCCGGCAGGTCGGCCCGGCGCAGACGCCGAGACGGGCGGGGCCGAGTGTGGCGATCACGGAGGCCAGTGCGCTGAGCATGGCGGCGGCGAGGTGTGCCGAGCGGCGGTCGGTGTCGGAGGCGACCTCGGTCCACCAGCGGTCGCCCTCGTGGCGCAGTACCGGGGTGGCGCGGCTGCGGCGCAGACCGTCGTTGATCAGGGCCGCGGCTTCGGCCGCGTCCGCGTTCGCCCGTTCGAGCACCTCGCGCACCGTCCCGCGCAGCGCGCGGACCTCCGTCAGGTCGGCGCGGGTGAGATGTCGCGGAGCGGCCCCTTGGTTCGCGGCCGAACTCGGAGGCTCTGTCGCGGGGTGGTCGTCGAGGAAGGCCCGGAGTTGCTCCACGGTCTCCAGCCTGTCCTCTCCCTTGATCGGCATCAGGGTGTTGGCCAGGTCGACGGCCGTCTGGACCACCAATGGACTGTAATACGCATCCTGCATTTGACGTGTCTCCTCGCTGCCTCGTAATGTTACACCCAAAGGAGCTTTGGCATGTCACAACATACCTGGCGAGGAACGACGCCGCAGGCGAGCGCGTCTGGACGGGCCCCGGCGCCGGAATGGGCCCCGGTGCCGGAACGGACCGACACCCCGGACGGATGTCCGTCCGGACGCCCGGACGGACGCCCGGACGGACGTCGGCTGGGGCTGACTTTGGGGATGCTCGTGCTGCCGATGTACGTGGCACTGGGCGCGCCGTCGGTCGCCCTGCCGTCCATCGGCCGCGCACTCGCGGTGCCCTTCGGGGCCACCGCGTGGATTCTCGCCGCGTGGTCGCTGACCTCCGCGCTCGCGATGCCGGTCGCGGGCCGGCTGCTGGTCCGCTGGAGCCCGTTCCAGGTCCTCGTCACCGGGGTCGTGGCGCTCGCCGCGGGCTCCGCGCTCGCCGGAGTCGGGCCGACGCTGTCCGTCGTGATCGTCGGCCGGCTGATCGGCGGCGCCGGGGCGGGCGCGACCGTGATCGCCGTGTACGCCGCGGCCACCGCCCTGCCCGGGCGGCAGCGGATCCGGGCCCTGGGGATCATCGCGGCCGCCAGCGCGACGGCGTCGGGGTGCGGGACCCTGTTGGGCGGGGCGGTGACCACATGGCTCGGGTGGCGTGCCGTGCTCGCGATCCCGGTCCTCGCGCTGCCCCTCCTGCTGGTCGCATGGCCGAGCAGGCGCGCGCTGGCGCGTAGCGGTGGAGGTAGCGGCGAAGGTAGCGATGGAGGCAGCGATGGAGACAGCGGCAGCGGCGGGCGAAACGGCTCGACCGGACGAAACGGCTCGGCCGGACGAAACGGCTCGGCCGGACGAAACGGCTCGGCCGGACGAAACGGCTCGGCCGGGCGCAACGATTCTGCCGGGCGAAATGGCTCGACCGGGCGACTCGATATCGTCGGCGCGGCCGTGCTGTCGGTACTCGCCGGCTCCTTGATCACGTTGTTGCAGGCCCACTCGGTCGGCCTGCCCGCCCCGGTCACGCTCGCCGTGGCTGTCGCCGGGGCGCTCGCCGCCGTGGGACTGTGGTGGCGTGTGCGCAGCACGCCCGACGCGTTCGTGCCCCGGCGGGTGATCGCGTCCCGCGGCTTCCTGGCGGCCGGGCTCATCGGCGGGGCCGTCTTCGCCGGCTATTACGGGGTGCTGTTCCGCGCCCCGTCCCTGATCGAACAGGCCACGGGCGGCGGCCCGTTGGAAGCCGGGCTGTTCCTGGTCCCGGCCGCCGTCTGCTCGGTGCTGGCCGGGCGGCTGGTCGGCACCTTGACCGACCGGTTCGCCGGCTGGCAGGTGACGGCCGGGCTCGCGGCACTCACGGTCGCCGGCGTGCTCGTGGTCGCGATCTTCACCGGGCCGGTCCTGATCGTCGTCGGCACGGCGTTGACCGTGTGCGGATTCGCCGGCGCCCAAGCCGTACTGGTGGGCCTCGCACCGGACCTGGTCGCCGCGGACGACCGCGACACCGCGCAGAGCCTGCTCAACTTCATGAACGCCCTGGGCGGCGGGATCGGCCCGGCCGCGGTCGCGGGCCTGTCCGGCATCGTGCCGGCGCCGGCGGCCCTCGCCGCGCTCGCGGCACTCCCGCTGGCCGGACTCGTCCTCAGCCTGACCCGGCGCCCGTCCGCCGACCTCCGCCCGTCCTCCGATCGCCGCCCGTCCTCCGACCGCCGCCCCGAACCCGCCGCCACGCGCGGGAGCCCGCGCTGACGGTCCCGGTCCACCCGCATCCGATCCGATAACGCCTCGACCAGTAAGGAGCCTTGCCATGTCGGCCGAGCCATTCGAGGTCAGCATCACCGAAGCCGAGATCGCGGACCTGCGTGAACGTTTGCGACGTACGCGGTGGCCCGAGCGCGAGCCGGTGGACGACTGGTCACAGGGGTTGCCGCTGGCGTACGCGCAGGAGCTGTGCCGCAGTTGGGCCGAGGACTACGACTTCGGGTTCGCCGAGCGGCTGAACGCCTTCCCGCAGTACCGCGACACGATCGACGGGCTGGGCATCCACTTCCTGCACGTCCGCTCGCCGGAGCCGGACGCGTTCCCGCTTGTGCTCACGCACGGGTGGCCGGGTTCGGTGCTCGAATTCCTGGAGGTCCTCGGCCCGCTGACCGACCCGCGCGCGTACGGCGGTGACCCGGCGGACGCGTTCCATGTGGTCGCGCCGTCGCTGCCCGGGTACGGCTGGAGCGACAAGCCGTCGACCACCGGGTGGGGCATCATCCGCACCGCGCGCGCCTGGGACACGTTGATGGTCTCGCTGGGCTACGAACGGTACGGCGCGCAGGGCGGTGACTGGGGTTCGGCGGTGTCCGGCGCACTGGGCGAGGTGGCGCCCGAGCGCGTCGCCGCCGTGCACCTGAACCTGGGATCCGTGGCGGCGGGCGCGTTCGCCGACCCGACCCCCGCGGAGCTGGCGAATCTTGAGGCCGAGAAGGAGATGCAGCGCACCGGCCGGGGGTACTCGGCGATCCAGGCGACCCGGCCGCAGACCCTCGGCTACGGCCTCACCGACTCCCCGGCGGGCCAGGCCGCCTGGATCGCCGAGAAGTTCTGGGCCTGGACCGACAACGACGGCCATCCCGAGGACGCGGTGTCGCGGCAGACGATCCTCGACGAGATCTCGGCCTATTGGTTCACCGCGTCGGCCGCGTCGTCGGCGCGTATGTACTGGGAGGGCTTCGCCGACTTCCGGAACAAGGTGACCGCGCCGTCCGGACTGTCGGTCTACCCGCGCGACATAACCCGCCCGTCGCGACGGGAGGCCGAGCTGCGGTTCACCGACCTGCGCTGGTACGAGGAACTGCCGCGCGGCGGCCACTTCGCCGCACTGGAGCAGCCGGAGTCGCTGGTCGAGCAGGTGCGCGGGTTCTTCCGCCTGTTCCGCTGACGGCCCCTGCCACCCCCTGGAAAGCTAGCGCCCAGGGGGTGGTCCTGTTTCTACTGGGATTCCTCGTCGGGCAGCCAGATGTCCAGAGCTGCCCGTTCCCACACGGCGTAGTCGCTGACATTGCGTCGGTAGCGCCGGTGGCCGGTGCCCTGGGTATGCTGCCGCATCCACTCCTCGACGGCTTCCGGATTGCCCTCGCCGCCGGATTCCATGCCGCATTCGACGTCTTCACCCGAAACGCACATGGCACTGTATTCAGGCCAGGCGGAAGGGTCTTGGGCGATCGTGAACTGCGCGTACCGAAAGATGCGGCTGACCGTGGGTCGCCCCCTGGAGGGGTTCTCGGCACTGCTCGTCGACAACCGCACGGACGTATCCGGGCGCCCCCGCCCGGCACGGTGCTCGGGGCACTGGCAAGGCGGATAGGCCATCGCGCCAAGGGGAATCCTCGGTCCCTTCGCGGGCTTTCCCGCGCGCTCTGATTCCGATTCTCCGGGCTCTTTGGGCACCAGGAGCACTCCGCGCTCCCCATTCGCCGCCATCAGTTGGGAGAGCCTTCCCCTTCCACTGCTCCGCGTCACCGCACGGCCTCCTTCGAGCCCGAATCGATGACGCCCGCCAACGACTCCGCCCAGGACGGCGACGCGGCCCCCAACTCGACGCGCGGGCCTTCGGCGCGCAGTCTCGGCAGCGCGAGACCGGCGGCGAACAGGGACCGCCGAAGCGACCGCGCCGCGTCGGCCGCCCGCCCTACGCGGTCACCACTGGAGGCCGTCCGCAACGGCGGCGGCCCCAGGGCCTCCACCAGCCGAAAGGCCGTGTCATGACCGATCGGGTCGACGTCGACGAACGCACGTCCAGCTATCGGGGCCGCCCCTCGCATCGGCAGGTAGAACCCGAGTGCCATGAAGGACAGGTGGAGCTCGTCGGCCAGTTGGCTGCCGATGGCTCGGGCATCAAGGCAGGTGACTCGCGGGCTTGGGGCCATCAGGAAACCTCACCACGTCAAGGTTGCAGCGGTCTCTTCTCGCTCTACGTAACCGTCCGACTCCGGCCAGGGGTAGCGTTTGGAACGCAGGGCAGAGTTGAAACCGTTGAAAGTTGGCCCGCACGCGGGGAGTTGGGAACGTGCCTGATCGAAGGCCCAACGACGGGCTGCGTCGCTTGTTGGCAGAGAGCCGCTGGACCTACAGCCAGCTGGCCATGGCGGTCAACCGCACCGGCACGCAAGCCGGGGTGCCTCTCAAGTACGACGCGACGTCTGTGCACCATTGGCTAGGGGGCACCGTCCCCAAGTCGTCTGTCCGTCCGCTGGTGCGTGAAGCGCTGACCAGGAAGTTGGGTCGACCAGTCACCTACGCGGAGATGGGCTTCCCTTCTCCCAAGGATCAGGCCGCCAAGCCGGTGGAAACGGTGGATGGGCTGATGGACCTCGGCAGGATCGACATGGATCCGTCACGGAGGGGCGTCCTAGGAGCTGCTCTGTTCTCAGTGGCCCTGACTATTCCTGGTTGGCAGGACGTCATGGGCCGCGCCGATGCCATTCAGAGTGGTCGAACCTCTCGGATCGGGTGGCCCGAGGTGGACATGGTCGTTGCGATGACCGAGAGGGTGTCCGAACTTGACGACCAGTTCGGCGGGCGCCACGCACGGCCCATGGCGGCGACTTTCATGGTTAACACCGTGGGCCAATACCTCAAGGCAGACGCGCCCGAAGACGTGAGGAAAGGGATGCTCTCCGCCGCCGCGGACCTGAGCTATCTCACCGGCTATATGGCAGTGGATGAGGGGTATCACGGGCTGGCGCAGGAGTACTACCTCAAAGCCTTGGAACTGGCCGGCGCGGCTCAAGACCACCTGACGTATTGCACGACTCTTCGAGGCATGAGCCTTCAAGCCGTGGACCTCCAACACGCCGCACATGCCATGCGGCTGGCCGACGCGGCCGCTGCGGCGTCCCCGGCGGCTGGACCGCGCATGCGGGCCTTCCTGGCCGGCCAGCAAGCCCACTCGGCCGCCCAAGTCGGTGATCGGCGCCATGCTTTGACGTACATCAAAGAGGCTGAGGTGGCGATGGAGAAGGCCGAAGCCAAAGAGAAGGCGTTCGGTTCATATGGGCCTTCGTCGCTCCTGTACCACATCAGCCAAGTGAAATACGGCCTCGGTGATGTGCACGGGTGCATCGCCTCCATGCAGGAGTCGCAGAGGTTGCGCCGCAGCGACCACCGCCGTACCCGAGTCCGGTACCAATCACTGCTCGCTGAGCGGCAGATGGAGGTCGGTCACCTTGAAGCCGCTTGTGCGACGTGGGACGGCGTCCTGGACGACTACCCGCTCGTGCACTCCGGAGCGTGTGATGACCGGGTCGAGAAAATGCGAACTCTCATCCGCCCCCACCTTCGGAACAGCATCGCCCGACAACTCTACGAGCGGTCGGAAACGATGAAGCGCTCTACATGAGGTTGCGCAGGGCTAAGCGGCTCCGCCGAAGTCCGCTGCTGATCCGCACCTGCGGTACAAACCTGGCCGCCCCTGGTGAACGGGGTTTGGGGGCGAAGCCCCCAGGAACTCTCTGTTCCCGCACCTCAGCGGAGCTGCTCAGGGCCTGTCGCGAAGTCGGGTGTGAGCGTGTGGCAAGATCACGGGATGCTGCGACTCACCGATTTCATTATCGACTGCCCGGACACGATGAAACTGGCGGCTTTTTACTCCGAGGTGACGGGCCGTCCGATCAAGGAAGGCAGCTCCGAGGACTGGGCCGGCATCCAGTTCGGCGAGATCGAGCTGGCATTCATCCGGGTGGACGACTACCGCGCTCCGCAGTGGCCCGACAGCGAGCACCCCAAGCAGTTCCACCTCGACTTCGAAGTGGACGAGATTGAGTCCGAGCAGCTCCGCGTCCTCGACCTCGGCGCGACGCTGAGGCAGGACTTCATCGGCCCCAACGGCTACGGCTGGCAGGTCTACACCGACCCGATCGGCCACCCCTTCTGCCTGTGCCGCAACAAGGGCGTCATCTGGACCGACCAGGGCCCGATCTGGCCCAAGCACGACTAACGCGGCTTTGGTGAAGTTGGCTGCTCCCACGCACAGCGCCCCGGGGACGTTCACGCGTCGGCCCTTCTTGTCCTCGCGCGGCACGACGGCCCGCTGCCCTGCTCGTGACCAGGTGTATCCGGTGGGCATGGTCGGAGCGAACCCGCTCTCGTCGAGGAAGTACAGGTCCCTTACGCCCGCGTGCGCGTCCAGCCGTAAAGCCGTAAAGCCGTAAATCCTCCAGTTGGGCCCGTGCGGCCTGCTGGAGGACGGGGTCGGCCTTGTGCCGCAGCGTGTCCCGGGTCCGTTTCCACCGGAACCCGTCCTGGTGGAGCAGCTCGGTCAGCCAGACCGCCGAGACCCGCACCCCCCCCGCTCGGCGGCCAGCCAGTCGCACAGCGCGGCGGCAGTCCAGGTCCGGCCCTACCGGGCGGATTCGTCCAGTAGCGCGGCCAGTGCCTCACGGTCCTCGCGGGTGATCGAGGCGGGGCGGCCCGGGCGCGGGGCATCCGCCAGCGCGTCGAACCCGCCGGCCGCGAAGCGGTGGACCGCCCCCGGACGGTGACGTCGTCGCATTCGAGCAGGTCAGCGACCTCGGGCACGGTCAGGCCCCGCCCCATCAGCCGTATGCACTCCAGACGCAGTCCGGCACCCGGCGCGAGATCACGTGCCCGCAGATGCTCACGCACCTCGCGTTCCTGATCAGACGTCAACTCCACACGCAAGATCTTCGGCATGGGCAGCCCCTCCCTGTCCTACCTCATACCCGAACCGCAGCCCACATCACCGAGACCGCTTAGCCCCCGGCCCGCCCCTCACCCCCCTGGCGCAAGCGCCTCCCACCGCACCGTGAGTTCCCCCTGTCGCCAGCGGCGCGGGCCGTCCGTGGAAACGGGCCGCGACTTCGCTGATTGGCCAGCCGTCGTCAGCGACGAGTCGCGCGACTTTCAGACGGTGGCGCGGGGTGAGGGCAGCGTTCGGATGTGACATGTCTGAGCTCCTGGACAAGCTGAAGGGCCGGCCATCGTGTGTGGCCGGCCCTTCGAGAACGAACATAGTGGGTTAGGTTCGTGCAGCTCAGTCCACCGGGGAGACCCGGATGAGGTTGCCGTCGGGGTCCGTGATCACGAACGTGCGGCCGAAGACAGCGTCGTACGGCTTCTCCACGACATGGACTCCCTTCGAGACCCAACTCGTGAAGATCTCGTCAACTGCGGACGCTGCTCCCGGCACCATCAGCCCGACTTCGCTCGTGCGAGGGGTGCTCGGGACCGCGTGTTCGCTGCCCCCCGTCCACAACGCGAACAGGACGCCGGGGGCTACCTCGAAAGCCACGTAGTGGGGACTGGTGAAGGTCGGTTCGATCTCGAACAGGTCGCTGTAGAAGGCCGTAGCGGCCTCGGCGTCGCGGACGTAGATCAGGAACAGGTTGGGTGCGGGCATAGAGCGCTCCTCAGATCGTTGAATTCCCGGTACCGCTCCAGTTGATCGCCTAAGCGCGACAGAACCTGTCACCTTTTCTGTGAACATTGGTCAGCATGAAGGCTTCGAGGCTGTTGCACCTCTTGCTGCTCCTACAGACCCGTCAGCGCATGACCACCACCGAGCTCGCCGAGCGTCTGGAGGTGTCCCGGCGGACGGTGCTGCGGGATGTCGCGGCGCTCTCGACAGCAGGTGTGCCTGTTTATGCCGAACGCGGGCGGAACGGTGGGATTGTCCTGCTCCCCGGTGCACGGCTCAACGCATCCCATCTGGAACCACCAGAGTTGGAGGCCCTCTCCCTGGCTGGTTTGGACAGCGCGCAACTTGAGCGCATGGGCCTGTCTGCGGTGTGGGAGTCGGCCGCGCGCAAGATCGCCGCCCGTCAGGCCGCAGCACCTGAGTCGCCGAGCCTGCTGCGACTGGCGGACCTGGTACTGGTGGACAGCAACGCGTGGCTTGCTGACTCAAAGGCAGCGGTGGACGTATCGGATCTGGCCTCGGCCCTGCGACACCGACGCCGACTGCGAATCCAGTACCGGCGCAGCGCCGAGAAACAGGCCTCGACGCGAGTGGTCGACCCGTACGGGATCGTGGCGAAATCAGGCCGCTGGTATCTCATTGCCGACGACCAGGGGACTGGCCGGCTGTTCGCTCTGGAACGACTCTCGGCCTACGAACAACTCGACGCGCCAGCTGTTCTCCGACCAGATGAGACCCTCCGCACCAGCTGGGCTGCGTTGAAGGAACGCACCGAGAGGCCAGGCCGCGTGAGCGTGACCGTCCGTCTGCGAGAAAATGGCCTCGACCTGGCACGGCGCATCCTCGGCACCCGCATCCACGATGTCTCCGACACGGAAAACGGCTGGTGCACCATCGTCGTCCGCTACCCCGACATCGAGTCAGTGCGTCAGCTCCTCCAGTTCGGCAACCACATCGAGATACTCACCCCAGAGACAGCCCGCAAACGCATCAGCCAGCTTGCCAAGGACCTGGCTGAAAGACACTCGGCCCCAGCCTCGTGACTGCTAAGACGTCGTCTCAGTTGGTACAGCGGCGATAGCAGATGAGGGTGCTCGCGATGCCTACGAAGGCGAGGAAGTGCTCGGCCTTGCGTTCGTAGCGGCGGTGCAGACGGCGGCACCCATTGAGCCAGGACATGGTTCGTTCAATGACCCAGCGATGGCGACCCAGGCGGTTGGAAGGTTCGATGCCTCGACGGGCGCTGCGAGGGGTGATCTGGCGGCGGCGAAGCCACGCCCGCAAATGGTCGAAATCGTATCCCTTGTCTGCGTGCAGCTTGGCCGGACGGTGACGTCTCGGTCCGTAACGAGAGCGGATCGGCGGAATGCCGCGCATCAGCGGGGATCAGGGCCTGGCTGTCGTGCAGGTTGGCACCGGAGACGCCCACTGAGATCGGTAGGCTGTTGCGGTCACAGATGACGTGAATCTTCGACCCGAGCTTGCCGCAGTCGGTCGGACTCGGTCCGGTCAAAGGGCCGCCCTTTACCGCCCGAACACTCGCCGAGTCGATCGCGCACCGGGTCCAGTCCAGCTCGCCGTCCGCACCGAGCCTATCCAGCACCACCCGGTGCAACTTCGCCCACACCCGAGCCTTGGACCCACCAAGGCACCGCTTACCCAGGTGCCTGCCCCCTCACGATCCTCCATCCCTTGCCTGTTTCCGGCCGGCTCACCGCATAGGTCCGTTCTCACCCGACCGAAGCCAGGGGGCCTATCCGTGGTGCCAGACCTCAGCCGGAGTGATGTCCCAAGAGGTGCCCGCGATTCCCGCTGTGTTGAAGAACGAAGCCCAACTCACGACCGCATCGCCCGCGCGCTGTGCGCCTCGATCGAAGTCGAAGCCATGCAAGTTGAGGTCGCCCCCGAGGCAGAAGCAAATGCCCAAGTCCCGCTCCAGCGCATGAGCCTCCATCTCCGCGTCCAGCTCGGACGGCACACGGCCTATGAGGCGCAGCCCCTGAAAGATGACTTGGGGGCCACACAGCCCATCAACGAGCACACACGTCAAGCCCACGCCTTCGACGAAGTAGCACTTCACCGCAGGTCGATCGTCCGATTCAGACCTGCGGAACTCGACCCGCCACTGGGCGCGCTGAGGGTTCCAGCGCTCGATCTCGCTCTCCGCAGCTGAAAATCCATGTTCCGCCATGGCCTTGACGACCTCGTGGCGATTGGTGCCGAAACTCAGCGGTCCGAGAGTTTGGCGAGGCACGTACCCCCACTGTTCCCGCTCCGTGTCCGCAAGCACCACCCAGTAGTCCGTGTTCACCGCCTGATGATCGTTCATGCGAAGCTCTCGAAACAACCCGGCCCAAGAAAGGCGCCTTGGGGCCTTGGCCGCTTCCAGTTCTGCTCCGTTCGTCTCCAACTGAGACGACCTCTAAGTGGCACGCCCTGCTCTCGATCAATGTCCCCGGTCGGTACAAGGGAACTACGCGAAGAGCTTGCCCTGACCGTAGAGATACGTGCCCTGTTGGTCGTGGACTGGGTGGAGCCGCATGGTCCGTGGGACGACCAACTGGCCTGCATTTTCGACGGTGGTGTAGTGGATGACAGCAGAGCTGCCGCTCTACGACCGCACGATGAGGAACTCTCCGAACTCGTTTTTGCCGCCTACGACGAGTCGAGAAGCCTGCTGCCCCCGAGGTTGGCCCGACGCTTCGAGGCAGCCGTAGAGGCGGTTTCGGACGGGAGAATGCGCTACCTGCGCAACGGGATACCGATCTGGTAGTGCCCGCCTGTGCGCAGGGGCGGCGGCCCGTGCCGGGCCCGCCCCGGCACGGAGGGCCCCCGGCCCGGCGTCACCCCCCTGGCGCAAGCGCCTCCCACCGCACCGTGAGTTCCCCCTGTCGCCAGCGGCGCGGGCCGTCCGTCACAGGCCAGGCGGTGGCGAGGGAAGCCGCCGTGCGGATCCAGCGCTGGCGGGCGCCCAGGGCTGCGTAAGGGGCGGCGGAGGCCCAGGCGTGGTCGAAGTCGCGGAGGAAGGCGTGCACCGGCTCGCCCGGCACGTTGCGGTGGATGAGTGCCTTCGGGAGCCGTTCCGCCAGGTCGGAGGGGCGGTCTAGGGAGGCCAGGCGGGCCGCGAAGGTGACCGTGCGCGGGCCCTCGGGGCCCAGCGCGACCCACACGTGACGGCGGCCGATCTCGTCGCAGGTGCCCTCCACCAGCAGCCCGTCCGGGGCGAGCCGCGCGCACAGCCGGGCCCACACGGCGGCGACCTCCGCCTCGTCGTACTGCCGCAGCACGTTCGCCGCCCGGATCAGGACCGGCCGTCGGCCGCCCGGCAGCGGCACCTCGAAGCCGCCGTGCGCGAAGACCAGCCCGGCCCGCTCGTACGGCAGCGCCGCCGCGACCCGCGCCGGGTCGATCTCGACGCCGACGACCTCGGCCCCCGGCCGTACGGTCCGCAGCCGGGCCAGCAGCTCGACGGCGGTCCAGGGCGCGGCCCCGTACCCGAGGTCCACCGCGACGGGGTCGGAGCTGCGGAGCAGCGCGGCGGCGTGCGCGGCGGCGATCCAGCGGTCCATGCGGCGCAGCCGGTTCGGGTTGGTCGTGCCGCGGGTCGCCGAGCCCACGGGCCGGACACGGGCAGGCACGAAAGCAGTCGGCGCGGAAGCGGTCGGCACGGAAGCAGGCGGCACGGAAGCAGGCGGCGCGGACTTCCGCAGGGGCTGGGCGGGCATGGTCACGAGCCTAGGCGGTGCTCGACCGAGGGCCTGGCCGGGCAGCGGGCAAGCAGCCACTCGGGTGGCCAGCGTCACGTTTTGGCAAAACAGGAAATGGAGCTCATTCCTCCGGTGTTCCAACGCTGACAGCTGTAGCCCGCCTACGCAGGAGGACACGTACGGTGAGCCAGTACGTACCGCGGCTCGGCACGCGCCGAGGCCGCACCCACGGCCCGCTCGCCGGGCCGTCGCGACTGCGCCGCACCTCCCGGCGGCCCCGCCGCATCGCCATGCTGAGCGTCCACACGTCCCCGCTGCACCAGCCCGGCACGGGCGACGCGGGCGGCATGAACGTCTACATCGTCGAACTGGCCAAACGCCTCGCCGCGATCAACATCGAGGTCGAGATCTTCACCCGCGCCACCACCGCGTCCCTCCCGCCCACGGTCGAGCTGGCCCCCGGCGTCCTGGTCCGGCACGTCGACGCGGGCCCGTACGAGGGCCTCGCCAAGGAGGAGCTGCCCGCCCAGCTCTGCGCCTTCACGCACGGCGTGATGCAGGCGTGGGCCGGGCACCGCCCCGGCTACTACGACCTCGTGCACTCCCACTACTGGCTCTCCGGCCACGTCGGCTGGCTCGCCGCCGAGCGCTGGGGCGCGCCGCTGGTGCACGCCATGCACACCATGGCCAAGGTCAAGAACGCCGCGCTCGCCGCCGGCGACACACCCGAGCCGGCGGCGCGCGTGATCGGCGAGACGCAGATCGTACGGGCCGCCGACCGGCTCATCGCCAACACCGCCGAGGAGGCCGAGGAGCTCGTACGGCATTACGAGGCCGATCCCGGCGAGGTCGCCGTCGTGCACCCCGGCGTCAACCTGGAGCGGTTCCGCCCGGCGGGCCCGGACGTCAGCGCGAGCCGCGCCGCCGCCCGCGCCCGCCTGGGGCTGCCGCAGGACGCGCTCGTACCGCTCTTCGCGGGCCGCATCCAGCCGCTGAAGGCCCCGGACATCCTGCTGCGCGCGGTCGGCGTGCTGCTGGACGAGGAGCCCGCGCTGCGCTCGCGCATCGTCGTGCCGGTCGTCGGCGGGCCCAGTGGCAGCGGCCTCGCCAAGCCGGAGGGGCTGCACAAGCTGGCGGCCCGGCTCGGCATCGCGGACGTCGTGCAGTTCCGGCCGCCGGTCGGCCAGGACCGGCTCGCGGACTGGTACCGGGCCGCGTCCGTGCTGGTCATGCCGTCCTACAGCGAATCCTTCGGCCTGGTGGCCGCCGAGGCCCAGGCGTGCGGCACGCCGGTCGTCGCGGCGGCGGTGGGCGGGCTCCCCGTGGCCGTGCGGAACGGGGAGAGCGGCTTCCTCATCGACGGCCACGACCCCGCCGACTACGCGCACGCCCTGCGGCGCTTCGCCGACGCCCCGGAACTGGCCGACCGGATGGGCGAGCGGGCCGCCCGGCACGCCCAGTCCTTCGGCTGGGACACCGCCGCCTCGGCGACCGCCGACGTCTACACCGCCGCGATGCAGGAACGGCGGCGTCGCCTACGCTCGACCCATGGCTGATACGGCTGGCAAGACGGACACGGCGGACGCGCGGCAGGTCATCGAGGCGACGCTCAAGGACGCCGAACTGGAGTGGGAGTCGCCCTCCAGCGGCACGTACGTGGTGAAGCTGCCCGGCACCCGCAAGCTCTCCACCACCTGCTCCCTGGTCGTCGGGCAGCACTCCCTCTCCGTCAACGCCTTCGTCGTCCGCCGCCCCGACGAGAACGAGGCCGCCGTCCACCGCTGGCTCCTGGAGCGCAACACCCGGCTGTACGGCGTGAGTTACGCCGTCGACCACCTCGGCGACATCTACCTCGTCGGCCGCCTGCCGCTCGCCGCCGTCACCCCCGACGAGGTCGACCGCGTCCTCGGCACCGTTCTGGAGAACGCCGACGGCTCGTTCAACACCCTCCTGGAAAAGGGCTTCGCCACGGCGATCCGCAAGGAGTACGCGTGGCGGACGTCGCGCGGCGAGTCCACCCGGAACCTGGACGCGTTCACGAATCTGACCGGGGAGGGACCCGGGGGTCAGGGCGGGGACTGAGGCGGGGCGCCCCCGGCCGCTCGCGCACCGACGACTGGAGGACGTGCAGGGCGAGCAGCAAGACCCCGACGTCGTCCAGATAGACGGGATCGGGGAGCAGGTCGACGGGGGAGAGGGTGTAGAGCAGGGCGCCCCAGTAGGCGGCTTTGTGCTCCAGGGGGACGCCCGCCGCCTTGAGGATCCTACGGGCGCGGATCAGCCGGACCGTGAGGACCACGGCCGCCGCGAACGCCGCTGCGGCCGCGATTCCGGCCACTACGAGAACTGTCTGCAACTCCATGGTCGAGCGGCCCTCCTGGCTAAGGGGCGGAACCGGCCGGCCTCCGTTCGGGCCGTGGGCGCCGGGTTCCCGCTTCCGGGCGGGGCAGTCGCCGACGCGCCGGGCGCGGTGCCGTTGTACCAAAGGAGGCGGTGGTGGCCGCCGGAGCCACGCGCGCCGCGGCCGTGCTCGACCCCTTCCGCCCGCCGCAGCCGCGTGGCATTGTCACTTTCGTCGCCCACATGAACAGCGTTCATATCCATGGAAGGCCGGCTCATGGACCTCACCCGACGAAAGCTCCTCGGCAGCGCCATAGCCACGGCGGCCGGCGCCGCCGCACTCGCCGCCCCCGCCGCACTCGCCGCCCCCGCCGTTCCGGCAGCCGCCGCCCCGACTCCCCAAGGCAGCAGGCTCTGGCGGGAGTTCACACGCAATCCGTACGCGCACCCGAACATCCCCTACATCGGCCGCGCCGGCCATTACGGCGGATCCCGCGACTTCCCCCGCCCCCGCCGCGGACCCGCGGTCAACGTCCTCCACTACGGCGCGAAGCGCGACGGATCCGCCGACTCCGCGCCCGCCATCAACCGCGCCATCGAGGCCGCCGGACGGCGCGGCGGCGGCACCGTCACCGTGCCCCCGGGCACGTACCGCATCGACGACGTCATCCGCATCGGCTACGACAACGTCGTCCTGCGCGGCGCGGGCTCCTCCCGCACCACCCTGCACGCCACCCGCAGCCTCACCGAGATCGTCGGCCCGTACGGCAGCCGCTACGGCGGGAACAAGTCGGCCTGGTCCTGGGCCGGCGGCCTCATCTGGATCTGCCCGCGCGAGCGCTGGCACTCCCTCACCGACGCGATCAAGGCCGAGGACTGGCCGTTCGAGGGCTGGACCGGCAACAAGCGCGACGAGTTCCGCACCCTCGCGGCCATCAGCGCCCCGGCCCGCCAAGGTGACTGGACGATCACCGTCGCCGACCCGTCGCGCCTGCGCCGCGGCGACCGCGTCCTGCTGCGCCTCACCGACGACGACGGACACACCCTCCTCCAGCACATGGCGGGCGACGTCGAGGGCGCGCGCGGCTACCAGTGGGCCGACAAGACCAAGCTCACCTCGTACGTGCCGTACGAATGGCCGTGCCGCGTCACCGCCGTGCGGGGTCGGCGCGTCACGCTCGACCGGCCGCTGCCCCTGGACGCGCGCCCCGAGTGGCGGCCCGAACTCACCACCCTGGTACGGCCGGTGACCGGTTCCGGCGTCGAGGGGCTGACCCTCGACGCCGTCGAGACGCCGCAGGCCAAACACCTGCTGGACAAGGGGTACAACGGCGTCGCCCTCCAGTGCGCGTGGGACTGCCGCGTCGAGGACGTACGCGTCGACAACGTGGACAACGGCTTCCTGCTCGTCGCCGCCAAGGCGTGCACCCTGCGCCGCACCCGTGTCTCGGGGCGCGGCAGCCACCACCCGTACTGTTGCCGCGAGGGCTCGCACGACAACCTCGTCGAGGAGTTCGCGATCGACGACCGTACGGTCCCGGCCCCGCCCGGCACGCAGCTGCACGGCATCAACGTCGAGGGGCTCTCCAGCTACAACGTCTGGTCGCGCGGCCGGATGGAGATGGGGACCTTCGACACCCACCGCGGGCTGCCGTTCGCCGATGTGCGGACGGACATCACCGTGAACAACACCGGCTCGCACGGCGGCGACGCGAGCGCCGGGCCGCTGTACGGGGCGCGGTTCACGCACTGGAACGTACGCGTCGTCAACGAGCGGGCCGGGTGCGTGAAGATCGACGGCATCGCGCCGTACAGCGCGACGGTGGGCATCAGCGAGGTCAGGGAGTTCGGGCAGGTGGACGTACCGGACTTCGAGGGGCCGCTGCACGCGCGCGTGGAGGCGTACGGGCGCCCGGATTCCGTACGGCCGCGGAATCTGTACGAGGCGCAGCGAATGGTGTGAAGTGTCCTCAGCCCACCCGGTCCGCCGGAGCGTCATGTTCCGTCGGACCGGGGGCGGCCGTCTCGGATCCGGCCTCCTCCTCGTCCGGCAACCCGCGCGTCAGAAGCCAGTACCCGACGGCCGTCACCGTCCCCACCGCGGCGCAGCCGCCCCACAGCCAGGCGGCCCCGTACGCGTCGATCACCCGGCCGCCGATGAGCGGCGCGGCCAGCGAACCGACGGACCAGGACAGGGAGTACACGCCCTGGTAGCGCCCGCGCCCGTGGGTGGGGGAGAGCCGTACGACCAGCCCCATCTGCACGGGCGCGTTGACGACCTCGGCCAGCGTCCAGATGGCGACCGTCAGCGCGTACAGCCAGAGCGAACCGGCGAAGGCCGTCAGCCCGAAGCCGTAGCCCGCCAGCAGCGCCGAGGCGACGAGCAGCTTTCCGGGGCCGCGGTGCTGGATGAAGCGGGTGACCGGGATCTGGAGCAACACGATGAGCACGCCGTTGACGCCGATGGCGAGCCCGAAGTCGCCGCTGGAGAAGCCGTCCGCGCCCATCGCGACCGGCAGGGCCACGGAGCCCTGCTGGAAGATCAGCCCGATCAGGATCGAGAGCGAGACGAGGCCCATGAATCGGCCGTCGCGCAGCACGGTGCCGAGGTTCACCAAGGGCTCGGCGGCCTTGCCGGCCGGGTCCGGGGCCTGCTCGGGGCGGGACTCCGGCAGCTTCACGAAGACGAGGACGGCGCAGGCCAGCGTCATCACGGCCTCGATGAGGAACCCGGCGCGGTAGCTGTACTCGGCGATGAAGCCCGCGCCGATCGAGGAGAACGCGAACCCGAGGTTGATCGCCCAGTAGTTGAGCGAGAAGGCCCGTACGCGGTCCTCGGGCGCGACGATGTCCGCCATCATCGCGAGCACGGCGGGCCGCGACCCGCTGGCGGCCATGCCGACCAGCAGGGCGACGCCCGCGATCGCGACGGGGTGCTCCACGAAGGCGAGCACCGCCACCAGGACGGCGGTCGAGGACTGCGCGACGAGCATGGTCGGCCGCCGCCCGAGCCGGTCCGTCAGCACCCCCGCGCCGACCGAGGCGACGGCGCCGCCGAGCCCGTACAGGGCCGCGACGAGCCCGGCGTACGACGCGCTGTAACCGCGCTCGATCGTCAGGTACAGGGCCATGAAGGTGGCGACGAACGCCCCGAGGCGGTTGACGAGCGTGGACGTCCACAGCCACCAGAAGGCGCGGGGCAGCCCGGACACACTCTCCTGCACGGCGTGTCGCCAGCCGTTCGCGGACGTGGACGTGGACAAGGCGGGCCCCCGAGGTGTCGGTCAGTTGCGTGAGTGATGCATGTAAGTGGCGCATGCGATGGCCGCAACTTACAAACGGTCGGGGTGCGGCGCCAATGAATTGACGGTGATCGTCAATCGACGGGGCGGGCGGTCGGGCGACCGGGCGACCGGGCGGGCGCGGGCCCGGGCCGCCGGGTCGATTACGCTCAGGGGCATGGCCGACGCACCGTACAAGCTGATCCTCCTCCGCCACGGCGAGAGCGAGTGGAACGCGAAGAACCTGTTCACCGGCTGGGTGGACGTCAACCTGAACGAGAAGGGCGAGAAGGAGGCGGTCCGCGGCGGTGAGCTGCTCAAGGACGCCGGTCTGCTCCCCGACGTGGTCCACACCTCGCTCCAGAAGCGCGCCATCCGCACCGCGCAGCTGGCGCTGGAGGCCGCCGACCGCCACTGGATCCCCGTCCACCGCTCCTGGCGGCTGAACGAGCGCCACTACGGCGCGCTCCAGGGCAAGGACAAGGCGCAGACCCTGGCCGAGTTCGGCGAGGAGCAGTTCATGCTCTGGCGCCGCTCGTACGACACCCCGCCGCCGGCCCTGGAAGACGGCGCCGAGTTCTCCCAGAGCGACGACCCGCGCTACGCCGACATCCCCAGCGAGCTGCGCCCCCGCACCGAGTGCCTCAAGGACGTCGTCGTCCGCATGCTGCCGTACTGGTACGACGGCATCCTCCCCGACCTCCTCGCCGGCCGCACGGTCCTCGTCGCCGCCCACGGCAACAGCCTCCGCGGCCTGGTCAAGCACCTCGACGGCATCTCCGACGAGGAGATCTCCGGCCTGAACATCCCCACCGGCATCCCCCTCGCCTACGAACTCGACGCCGACTTCCGCCCCGTCAAGCCCGGCGGCACCTACCTCGACCCGGACGCCGCCAAGGCCGCCATCGAGGCCGTGAAGAACCAGGGCAAGAAGAAGTAGCCGCAGGGCGGGCGACAACGGTCACCGCGCACGCATGTGGGGCCCCGGCCGAGTGGCCGGGGCCCCACATGGTGGTACGGGCTGTACGTGACTCAGCCGCAGCCGCCGCCGCACTGGCATGCGCCGCCGGACTGGCAGCCGCATGAGCAGCCGGGGCCGCACTGGCAGCCGCTGAGCATGGGTGGCGATGTCGGATCGCTCACGCTGACTATCGGACAAGGAGTGCCGGCCATGTAGTACCTCCTCGGAGGTGGTCCGCTGCCTGTCTCTTCAGTCAATGCCCGCACCGGCGGGCGCGTGAACGGCGCGCGGTAGCACTTTTCCGCACAGAGGGCCTTCGGATCAGGTTCCTTCTATGCGGCCCGTGCCTCCCGCCGGGTCCGTCTGGGCGGCCAGTTCGTCCGCGTGCTCGCCCGTGACCAGGTAGACCACGCGCTTGGCCACCGACACCGCGTGGTCCGCGAACCGCTCGTAGTAGCGGCCGAGCAGCGTCACGTCGACGGCCGTCTCGATGCCGTGCTTCCAGCGGTCGTCCATCAGGTGCTGGAAGAGCGCGCGGTGCAGCAGGTCCATCGCGTCGTCGTCCTGCTCCAGCTGGAGCGCCAGGTCGACGTCCTTGGTGATGATGACCTCGGCCGCCTTGGCCATCAGCCGCTGCGCGAGCTGGCCCATCTCCAGGATCGTGGCGTGCAGATCGCGCGGCACCGCCCGCTCCGGGAAGCGCAGCCGGGCGAGCTTGGCGACATGCTGCGCCAGGTCGCCGGAGCGCTCCAGGTCGGCGCTCATGCGCAGCGAGGTGACGACGATCCGCAGATCCGTGGCGACCGGCTGCTGGCGGGCCAGGAGCGCGATGGCCCGTGCCTCCAGGTCCCGCTGGAGGTCGTCGACCTTCTCGTCCGCCGCGATGACGGACTCGGCGAGCTTGAGGTCCGCGTCGAGGATCGCCGTGGTGGCGCGCCCGATCGCGGAGCCGACGAGCCGGGCCATGTCGACTAGGCCCTCGCCTATCGAATCCAGCTCCTCGTGGTACGCGTCCCGCATTCCGTGACCTTCCTTCTCTTCCCAACGGCCGTCCGCGCCGGACGCAGGGCCCGGCGAGGCGGCGGAGGCGGTTCCCGGGGTGCTGTGGCCCCACGTTCCACGTTCGAGCCGCAACGCGTCCGGATCCGCCCTCCTGGGTGAACCGGCACTGTCGTGAAGGTGAACTCTGGGAGACGAGTGTTCGAGGCGGCACCCATTTGGCTGTGGAGCTGTCGTACCCCCCGCATAACCTGGAGCCATGAACGTGGACGCGGCCGTCGCCGCAGCGGCAGCGATCGCCGGGCTGTGCACCGGTGTGATCGCGATGCTGGCGTTCCGCTGGAGCGAGCGCGACCAGGTCCGCCCGACCCGCAGCTCGCTGCATACGGACGCGGTCCTGCCGCCCGGCGTGGACACCGTGCTCTCCGTGCTGCGCTCCTCGGCGGTGGTGCTCGACGAGGGCGACGCCGTGGTCAAGGCCAGCTCCGCCGCGTACGCCCTCGGGCTGGTGCGCGGCGGGAAGCTGGCCGTGGAGCCCATGCTCCAGATGGCCCGCGACACCCGCCGGGACGGCGAGATACGCCAGGTCGAGCTGGACCTTCCCCGGCGCGGTACGGGCCGGGGCGACGCCCTCGCGGTGTCGGCCAGAGTGGCTCCGCTGGGCTCCCGGCTGGTGCTGCTGCTCGTCGAGGACCTCACCGAGGCCCGCCGGATAGAGGCCGTGCGCCGGGACTTCGTCGCCAACGTCAGCCATGAGCTCAAGACCCCCGTCGGCGCGCTCTCCCTCCTCTCGGAGGCCGTCATGGACGCCTCCGACGACCCGGAGGCCGTCACCCGCTTCGCCGGACGCATGCAGATCGAGGCGACCCGGCTCACCAACCTGGTCCAGGAGCTCATCGACCTCTCCCGCGTGCAGAACGACGACCCGCTGGAGGACGCCGAGCCGGTCCGGGTCGACGAGCTGGTCGCCGAGGCCATCGACCGGTGCCGCCACCAGGCCGGCACGAAGCAGATCACCATGGCCGCCGGCGGCACCGCCGACCTGCACGTCTGGGGCAACCGCGGCCAGCTCGCCGCCGCCCTCGGCAACCTCGTCGAGAACGCCGTCAACTACAGTCCGGCCCGTACCCGCGTGGGCATCGCCGCCCGCCGCATCGCCGCTCCCGGCGGCGCGCTCATCGAGATAGCAGTCACCGACCAGGGCATCGGCATCTCCGAGAAGGACCGTGAGCGCGTCTTCGAGCGGTTCTACCGAGTGGACCCGGCGCGCTCGCGCGCCACCGGCGGGACCGGCCTCGGCCTCGCCATCGTCAAGCATGTGGCCGCCTCGCACGGCGGGGAGGTCACGGTGTGGAGCTCCGAAGGCCAGGGCTCCACCTTCACCCTGCGGCTCCCGGAGGCGGGCACCGCCCGCGGCCGGGACCGCTCATCGAACGCAGGGACCGAGCCCGACGGCCGGTCCGGGGGCGGCCTCGACGACGAGGACGGCCCGTACGAGACCTTCACCACCGAACATCTGCCTGCCCCGGAGGTCCTTCCGTGACCCGAGTGCTCGTTGTCGAGGACGAGGAATCGTTCAGCGACGCGTTGTCGTACATGCTCCGAAAGGAGGGTTTCGAGGTCGCGATCGCGGCCACCGGACCCGATGGGCTGGACGAGTTCGAACGTAACGGCGCCGATCTGGTGCTGCTCGATCTGATGCTGCCGGGGCTGCCCGGTACGGAGGTCTGCCGCCAGCTGCGCGGCCGCTCCAACGTCCCGGTCATCATGGTGACCGCCAAGGACAGCGAGATCGACAAGGTCGTCGGACTGGAAATAGGAGCCGACGACTATGTGACCAAGCCCTTCTCCTCCCGCGAGCTGGTCGCCCGCATCCGGGCCGTCCTGCGGCGGCGCGGCGAACCGGAGGAGGTCACCCCGGCCGCCCTGGAGGCCGGGCCCGTACGGATGGACGTGGACCGCCACGTCGTCACCGTCTCCGGCGGCAAGGTGGACCTGCCGCTCAAGGAGTTCGACCTGCTGGAGATGCTGCTCCGCAACGCGGGCCGGGTGCTGACCCGGATGCAGCTCATCGACCGGGTGTGGGGCGCCGACTACGTGGGCGACACCAAGACCCTGGACGTCCATGTGAAGCGGCTGCGCGCCAAGATCGAGCCCGACCCGGGCGCGCCGCGCTATCTGGTGACCGTCCGCGGCCTGGGCTACAAGTTCGAGCCGTAGGCCGGCCCGTACCCACGGACCTGCCGATACGCCGCCGCCCGCCGGCCCCTCCCAGGGGCGGCGGGCGGCGGCGTCACGGGGTTCAGTGTCCGGCGTTCTGCTGACCGGTGTCGCCGCCCGGCGTGTTGTTCTCCGCGCCGTGGCCGCCCGGCGTCGCGCCGTTCGTCGGGGTGGACTTCCCGCCGGGCTTGCCCGTGGGGTTGCCGGTCGGGGTGGAGCCCGTCTTCCCCGCGCCCGTCTGGGACGGCGAGGGCATCGAGCTGGGGCCCCACTCCTTGAAGTAGCTCGTCGCCGGGACGACGAACGCGCCCACGCGCACGTCGCCCGTCGAGCTGAAGTCGAAGACGAGCGGCTGCTGCTCCCCGTCCTTCAGGCCCTCCCGGCCGCTCTCCAGCACCGCGGAGGCGTTGCCCTTGCCGCCGAGCTGTACGGAGCCGTGCGCGGGCACCACGAGCGGGCCGCTGCCCTTGGCGGGGGTGATCTTCACGGGCTGGCTCTTGCCGGACAGCTTGATGCCCTCAAGGGTCTGCGGGTCGCGGCTGTTGTTGAAGAGGTGGCCGGTGATGACGGCCGGGCCCTCGGTGTCCTGGTCCGGCTGCGTGATCACGTTCACGTTCTGGACCTTGATGTCGCCGACCGTCACGGCGGCGTTGTCCGGCTTGACCTCAAGGGTCTGGGGGCTCGTACCCGCCGCGCACGCGGAGAGCGGTGCGATCGAGAGCACGAGGGCGGTGGCGGCGAGGGCGCCGCGTCGAAGGCTGCTGCTCACGGCGGCGGCATCTCCTAGACGAGCTACGGCGGCCGAACGGTCTGCCCGGTCGCGGATGGACGGCGTGGACGGCGGTACACGGGTGTAAAGCCGCCCTAAGGGTGTGTCAGCGGCCTCAGGTTACCGAGCCGCCGGACGGCCGCCGCACCCGACCCGCCCCCATGGTCGACAGGCCGTCGGCGAAGCGTCCCGGCGGCCCCGCGCGAGCCGCGTACGAGCCGCCGCCCGTGGACCGCCGGCGAGCCGTCTCCCATGAGCCGCCCTCCGGCGTCGGCGGAAGCCCGCGCGAGCCCGTGGATAATGACGCGCCCGGCCGGAGAAGCAAATTATCGGTAAGGAATGCGTGCGGCTTCCGTGACGCATCGGGGAAGGCCACGGAATTGATCAACGGAGTGATCGCGTTCTTGTGATCAATTAGCGAATCCCGTCGCGGCGAACCCGGAGAGGGCCCGAACGGAGTAGCGGAAGTCCACCACTCGGACTCCGGCAAACCGGGACGTAGACCCTCTCCTGGACCGCCCCAAGAGTGTGTAACGTGCCTGTTTCTCCCTGCCCGGACAGCCGCTCCCACCTGCGAATACCTGCTTCCGCACCGCTGTCGCAGCACGTTCCGGTCGTTGTTGTCAAGCCCTGAGATATGCCCTGACCTGCGAAAACGCCATTCAGAACCGCCTGTTCCCGTGTTAGACTGGATAGCCACGGAAGGGGTACCTGTCACATGACGTTCAAGGTTGGCGACACCGTGGTCTATCCCCATCACGGGGCCGCGCTGATCGAGGCCATCGAAACTCGCCAGATCAAAGGCGTGGACAAGACCTACTTGGTGCTGAAGGTCGCCCAGGGTGACCTCACGGTTCGGGTGCCAGCGGACAATGCGGAGTTCGTAGGCGTGCGCGATGTGGTCGGCCAGGACGGGCTCGACCGGGTCTTCGAGGTGCTCCGCGCACCGTATGCGGAAGAGCCGACGAACTGGTCGCGTCGCTACAAGGCAAACCTGGAGAAGCTCGCGTCAGGCGACGTGATCAAGGTCGCCGAGGTCGTCCGCGACCTGTGGCGCCGTGAGCGCGAGCGCGGACTCTCCGCAGGTGAGAAGCGGATGCTCGCCAAGGCCCGCCAGATCCTGGTGAGCGAGCTCGCCCTCGCGGAGAACACCAACGAAGACAAGGCCGAGGCCCTGCTCGACGAGGTCCTCGCGTCCTGACGCCACGCATGTCGCGTGACAGCTCGACGTAAGGCAAGTGCTCTCAGAGGCAGTGGTGCCGCGGTGCCCGTGTGAATGACGGAAGTCAATCGCCGGGCGCTGCGGCATCTCTGCGCTCGGTGCACCGCCCGCCGTACTCGGCGTGCCGGGCCCGGACGGCTGGCTCGACCAGCTGTCACGGAAGGGGCTGATCGGGGCTTCGCGCCCGGCACGCTGTGGCCATACCCAATTCGGCCGAGGAAGCAAACCTGAACGCCAACGCGAACTCCGACCGCGCCCCGGAGACCACGCCCGGGAGCGCCGCCGGCGCCATGCCCGACCGTACGGCCGTCCGAACGGCGACCGCTCGTACGCCCGTACGCACCGCCGCGGTCATCCCGGCGGCCGGCCGCGGCGTCCGCCTCGGCCCCGGCGCCCCCAAGGCGCTCCGGGCGCTGAACGGCACCCCCATGCTGATCCACGCCGTACGGGCGATGGCCGCCTCCCGCGCCGTCTCCCTCGTCGTCGTGGTCGCCCCCGCCGACGGGGCCGCCGAGGTGCGCAACCTCCTCGACGAGTACCCGCTCGCGGACCGCACCGACGTGCTCGTCGTCCCCGGCGGCGACACCCGCCAGGAGTCCGTACGGCTCGGCCTCGCGGCCCTCCCCGCGGACATCGGCGCCGTCCTCGTCCACGACGCGGCCCGCCCGCTCGTCCCCGCCGACACGGTGGACGCCGTCGTCGCGGCCGTACGGGCCGGGGCCCCCGCGGTCGTGCCCGCCCTGCCGGTCACGGACACCGTCAAGCAGGTCGAACCGCGCCCGGCCGGCGAGCCCGAACCGGTCGTCGGCACGCCCGACCGGTCCCGGCTGCGCGCCGTGCAGACCCCGCAGGGCTTCGACCGCGCCACGCTCGCCGAGGCGCACGAGCGCGTCGCCCTGGAGGGCGACGGCGCCACCGACGACGCCGGGATGGTCGAGCGGCTCGGCGTGCGGGTCGTCCTCGTGCCCGGCCACGAGGAGGCGTTCAAGGTGACCCGGCCGCTGGACCTGGTCCTGGCCGAGGCCGTACTCGCCCGCAGGAGGGCCAACGATGGCTTCTGACCCCAGCCCCTCCGCGCGCCCGGCGCTGCCGCTGGTCGGCATCGGCACCGATGTGCACGCCTTCGAGGAGGGCCGCGAGCTGTGGTGCGCGGGCCTGCTCTGGGAAGACGCGACGCACGGTCTCGCGGGCCACTCCGACGGCGACGTCGCCGCGCACGCCGCGTGCGACGCGCTGTTCTCCGCCGCCGGCGTCGGCGACCTCGGCGCCCACTTCGGCACGGACCGGCCCGAGTGGTCCGGGGCCGCGGGCGTCGTCCTGCTGGCCGAGGCCGCGCGGATCGTCAGGGCCGCCGGGTTCGAGATCGGCAATGTCGCGATCCAGGTGATCGGCGTACGGCCGAAGATCGGCAAGCGGCGCGCAGAGGCCCAGAAGGCGCTGTCGGAGGCGGTCGGCGCGCCCGTCTCGGTCTCCGGCACCACGTCGGACGGGCTCGGCCTGACCGGTCGCGCGGAGGGCCTCGCGGCCATCGCGACCGCGCTGCTCGTCAGGGTCTGAGGGCGCCACCGACGGCCGCATACCGACGGCCGCCGTACGAGTGACGGCCGGGCCGGGAATGCGGGTGGCTGACGGGGCGTTGGGTACGGATCGAACGCACCGGCCGCATCCGGCACCGACAGCGCAGTGAAGGGTCACCGTCATGGCAGCCGCACTCTCCGACGCTCTCAAGAACCTCGTGGACGGCCCGGTCTTCGCGACCGTCGCCACGCTCCAGCCCGACGGCAGCCCGCAGCTGTCGGTCGTATGGGTCAAGCGGGACGGCGACGACCTGCTGTTCTCCACGACGGTCGGCCGGCGCAAGGAGAAGAACCTGCGCCGCGACCCGCGGATCACCGTGCTGCTCAACCCGGCCGACGCGCCGTACACCTACGCCGAGATCCGCGGCACCGCCGCGATCACCACGGACACCGGCGGGCTGATCGACGAGCTGTCGCGGAAGTACACCGGCCGCGACTACGCCGACTTCAACCCCACCGCCGGCCAGGACGGGGAGCGCGTGGTCGTACGGATCACCCCGCAGAAGACCGTCGAGCACCTCTGAGCCGGTGCTGCCGGGGGCGGTGCCGGGGGCGCCGCCGCCCGCGCGCTAACCGGCCCTGATCTCCGTGACCGCCCGCTGCATCCCGCGCTTGAGCCGGCGGGCCAGCGGGCGCTCCACGAAGCGGTGCACCAGCCACGCGAACCCCAGCATCGCCGCGACCAGGCCCGGCAGCAGCACGTAATGGGGCACATGGCCCGCGAGGTGCTCGATGACCACCCAGCCGATGCGCTCGTGGACGAGGTAGAGCGGGTAGGTCAGCACGCCCGCCGTGGACAGCCACCGCCAGTTGATCCGCCGGGTCCAGCCCAGCGCCACGGCCGCGACGAGCAGGAAGAACAGGGCGAGGATCGCCACGGTCGGCCAGCTCGGGACCTGGTGCCCCATGTGCTCCTCGGCGCGCGCGTGGGCCTGGAGCAGGTAGTGCTGGCCGATCAGGAAGCAGCCGCCGACGATGGTCCACAGCAGCAGATTCGGCCGGAAGCGGTGCATCAAGTAGAAGGCGATGCCCGCGATGAAGTACCAGCAGTCCTCCGGCAGCAGCAGCTGGTCGAGCACGCTGTTGTCGACGGCCTGGGCGACGATCGCCGCGATGGCCCACAGCACGCAGAACGCCACGGCCCTCTTGTACGTGAGCCCGCGCCAGGCGACGATCGCGAAGAGCAGGTAGAACCGCATCTCCACCCAGAGCGTCCAGTACACGCCGTCGACCGGCGTCACCCCGAGGGGGTCCTGGAACATCGTCAGGTTGACGGCGGCGTCACCCCAGGAGGGGGCCTCGTTGACCACCGGCCAGATGAAGACGACGAGGGAGACGAGGGCGACCGCGAACCAGTACGCGGGGTAGAGCCGGGTGAGCCGGGAGAGGGCGAACTGCCCGAGGCTCTTTCCCCAGCAGCTCATGCAGATGACGAAGCCGCTGATGACGAAGAAGAGCTCGACGCCCAGCCAGCCGTAGGAGGCCGGCAGATAGGCGGTGGGAAAGAGGGTTTTCGAGGATCTGGGCCAGGCGCCGCTGTCGAAGGCGATGTAGTGGTACGCGACCACCATCAGCGCCGCGAACAGCCGCAGTCCGTCGAGGGCGGCCAGCCGTCTGCCGCGCTGCCCATCAGGTACCACCGGCGCGACCGGTGTGGTGCTCGGCGCCTCCTGCTGTACGGGCAGTGTGGAGTGCAACGCTCCTCCTGATTCCTGCTCCTGGTTTCCCCGTGGCCCCACCGGGCAGGCAAGGCGTGCCGGGGAAGCTACCACGGAAGCCTCCTATATAGATGCAAAACGCAAATAGAGCTCAAAGCGGATGGCGGGTGAGGCATTGCCGCGGGCCCACTACCCTTGTTGCGTGAGCATTCGCCTGTACGACACCAGCGCCCGGCAGATCCGTGATTTCATCCCGCTGTCGCCGGGCTGTGTCTCGATCTACCTCTGTGGCGCGACCGTGCAGGCCGCACCGCATATCGGGCACATTCGATCCGGGCTCAACTTCGACATCATGCGCCGCTGGTTCGTCTACCGCGGTTACGACGTGACATTCGTGCGCAACGTCACCGACATCGACGACAAGATCATCAAGAAGGCGGCCGAATACGGCGAGCCGTGGTGGGCCATCGGGTACCGCAACGAATGCGCCTTCAACGCCGCGTACGACGCGCTCGGCTGCCTGCGGCCGACCTACGAGCCGCGCGCCACCGGGCACGTGCCCGAGATGATCGAGATGATGCGCGGCCTCATCGAGCGCGGCCACGCCTACGCCGCCGACGGCAACGTCTACTTCGACGTGCGCTCGTACCCCGACTACCTCGCCCTGTCCAACCAGGACCTCGACGACCTGCGCCAGCCCTCGGACGAGGGCGAGACCGGCAAGCGCGACCCGCGCGACTTCGCCATGTGGAAGGCCGTCAAGCCCGGCGAGCCCAGCTGGGACACGCCCTGGGGACGCGGCCGGCCCGGCTGGCACCTGGAGTGCTCCGCCATGGCCCACAAGTACCTGGGCGAGGCGTTCGACATCCACGGCGGCGGCATCGACCTGATCTTCCCGCACCACGAGAACGAGATCGCGCAGGCCAAGGGGTACGGCGACGCCTTCGCCGGCTACTGGTGCCACAACGCGTGGGTCACCATGAGCGGCGAGAAGATGTCCAAGTCGCTGGACAACTCGGTGCTGGTCTCGGACATGGTCAAGCGCTGGCGCCCGATCGTGCTCCGCTACTACCTGGGCACCCCGCACTACCGCTCGATGATCGAGTACAGCGAGGAGGCGCTGCGCGAGGCCGAGTCCGCGTTCGCGCGGATCGAGGGCTTCGTGCAGCGGGTCTGCGAGAAGGCGGGCAAGACCGTCGAGCCCGCCGACGAGGTGCCGCTCGCCTTCGCCGAGGCGATGGACGACGACCTCGGCGTCCCGCAGGCGCTCGCGATCGTGCACACCACCGTCCGCCAGGGCAACTCCGCGCTGACCGCCGACGACAAGGAGACCGCCGTCGCCCGCCTCGCCGAGGTGCGGGCCATGCTCGGCGTGCTGGGCCTCGACCCGCTCGACGAGCACTGGTCCGGCGGCGCGAGCGGCCGCGGCGAGGACCTGCACGGCGTGGTGGACTCGCTGGTCAGGCTCGTACTGGAGCAGCGGCAGGCGGCCCGTGCCCGGAAGGACTACGGCACGGCCGACGCGATCCGCGACCAGCTCCAGCAGTCCGGCCTCGCGATCGAGGACACGCCCTCCGGCCCGCGCTGGTCACTCTCCTGAGCGACACTTCTCGTACGTACGTTTTCCGAGCCGTCCCGGGCGGCTCACAGCAGTGAAGAGACAGGTGACCCATGGCCGGGAACAGCCAACGCAGAAACCGCCGCACGTCCAACAAGAAGGGCATGCAGGTCGGCAGTGGCGGCAACCGGCGCAAGGCCCTCGAAGGCAAGGGCCCCACTCCGCCCGCCTCCGCCCGCAAGGGGCACAAGAAGAACCGCGTCGCCACCGCCAAGGCACGGCACGAGGCCAAGCGCCCCGCGCCGCGCCGCGGCGGCCCCAAGGGCACCAATGAACTCGTCGTCGGCCGCAACCCGGTCGCCGAGGCGCTGCGCGAGGGCGTGCCCGCCAAGACGCTCTACGTCCAGCAGTACATCGACAGCGACGAGCGCGTGCGCGAGGCCGTCCAGCTCGCCACCGAGCGCGGCATGAACCTCATGGAAGCGCCCCGGCCCGAGCTCGACCGGATGACGAACGGCCTCAACCACCAGGGCGTCGTCCTCCAGGTCCCGCCGTACGACTACGCGCACCCGGACGACCTCACCGCCGCCGCCTTCGACGCCGGCGAGGACCCGCTCATCGTCGTGCTCGACGGGATCACGGACCCGCGCAACCTCGGCGCGATCGTCCGCTCTGTCTCCGCCTTCGGCGGCCACGGCGTCGTCGTCCCCGAGCGCCGCGCGGCCGGCATGACCGCCGGCGCCTGGAAGACCTCGGCCGGCACCGCCGCCCGTACGCCCGTGGCGCGCGCCGCCAACATGACGCGCGTCCTGGAGGCGTACCAGAAGGCCGGGCTCACGGTCGTGGGCCTCGCGGGCGAGGGCGACACCGAGCTCGGCGACGTGCGGGCGTTCGACGGGCCCGTCGCGATCGTCGTCGGCAGCGAGGGCAAGGGCCTGTCCCGGCTCGTCGGCGAGACCTGCGATCTGCGGGTCCGCATCCCGATGCCGGGCGGCGCGGAGTCCCTGAACGCGGGCGTCGCCGCCGGCGTCGTGCTCTACGAGGCGGCCAGGCAGCGCGCCTGACCCGCCGCGCGCCGCTCCGTCCCGCCCCGTGCCGGGGGCGGGACGGCGGCGGCGCCCCAGGCCGCCGCCCTTGACGGGTCTCGGACAGTTCGGCGCGGTCAAGCAGTGTCCTAAACACCCGTCACTCGGTTAGATGAGTGTGGACACCAGAACACCCCGCCCCACGGGGGGAAGCTCGCCGGGATACGACGACCAGCCCGCGCTGAGCACGGTGAAGGTCCCGAGCGACCCGGCGCAAGTCATCGTCAACCACGTGAGCTTCCGCGTACAGCTCGCCCGACCCCCGCGCGCCGCCCGGCAGTTCGCCGGCCTGGCCGACACGGCGAAGATCCCCGTCGCCGCCGGTCCGGCCCGCCGCCGCGCCCCCGTCGTGTGGAGCGGACGCACCGCGCCCGGCGACCCCGCCGCCACCGAACTCCTGCAAGCCGTACGCCATTCCGGCCTCGCGACCGCCGTCGACGACCGGCGCGGCGAGGCCCCCGCGGACGCCGGCTCGACCCAGGTGCTGCCCCGCATCCGCGTCGACGACGAGCCGACCGCCCGGAACACCGTCGTCGGACCGCGCGGCCCCGTCGAACACCCGGCCGCCTCCGACCCGCCGCGCGAACTCCTGCACGGCGTACGGCCCGCCCGGGGCGCGTACGACGAAGAGCCCTACGGGCCGGACGAGTTCGACGACGAGGTCACCGCGCGCCCGCAGCGGGCCGACGACGTACGCCACGCCTACTACCCCGGACGCCGCATGAACCTCGGCGTCGTCCTGCTCCCCCTGCGCGTCTTCCTCGGCTTCATCTCCATCTACGCCGGCATGGGCAAGCTCTGCGACCCCGTCTACTTCGACGGCGGCCGCCGCGGCTCCATGGTCACCTGGCTCGGCTCCCTGCACCCCTGGGCCGTCGCCTCGCCCCTGCGCGACTTCGCCCTCGCCCACCCCGTCGGCGCCGGCCTCACCGTCGCGTTCCTCCAGGTGACCGTCGGCGTCCTCACCGTCCTCGGACTCTGGCAGCGGCTCGCGGCCTCCGTCGGCGCGCTGCTCTCCGCGGCCCTGCTGCTCACCGTCAGCTGGCGGACCGTGCCCGCCTACGACGCGCCCGACATCATCTACCTGGCCGCCTGGAGCCCGCTGATCATCGCGGGCGCCCCCGTCTACTCCGTGGACGGGCGGCTCGCCGGGGAGGCGTGGCGCAGGCTCGGCCCGCGCTCCGAGCTGCGGGACCTGCGCAGGCGCGTGCTGCGCCGCGGCGGGATCATGGCCGCCTTCGTCACGGGCGTCACCCTGCTGGTCGGCTCGCTGCTCGGGGGCGCCGTGCGCTCCTCCGACACCGCCGACGTCCCCGGCCCCAGCGACCCGCCCGCCAACCACCTGCCCGGCTCGCCGCTCCCGCAGCACCCCGGCAAGCGCACCCACCCCGGTCCGCACGGGCCCAGCGCGGGCGCGGGGAGCGGCAAGCCGGCCGCGCCCGGCGCCAAGCGCCACACCAAGCCGTCCCCGAGCGTCTCGAAGGCGGCGCCGGGAACACCCGGCGCGCCGGGCCGCACCGGGGGGCCCGGACAGCAGCAGCCCAGCCAGACGCAGGGCGGCGTGCAGCCCGCGCCGCACACCCCGAACCGGCCCGCGGCGCCCGCCGCGCCCCCGCACACCTCCTCCGGCTCGCCGGCGGGCGGCAGCGGCGGCAGCGGTGGCGCCTCGGGAGGCACCACGGGCGGCGGTACGGCCCCCAAGTCCCCCGGATCCACCTCCGGAAGCCACACGGGCTCGCTGGGCGGCCTGCTGGGCTGACGACGGCCCCGGACACGGACCGCGGCGCCCCACTCGCCGAGTGGGGCGCCGCGGCGCGTTGTACGGCTTCCCTCAACGGGAGGGCGTGCCCAGCTCCTTGGCGGCCTCCGTGAGGTCCTTCGCCGTGTCGATGGCCCGCCAGTACGCGCCGTGCGGCAGCGGGTAGCCGGCCAGCCGGCGCTGCCGCGCCAGCCTCGGGAACGTCGTGCGCTCGTGGTCGCCGCGCTCGGGCAGCAGGGAGGCGAAGTCCGGCGCGAAGACGTAGACGCCCGCGTTGATCAGATACGGGGAGGGCGGCGACTCGATGAAGTCCAGTACGTGACCGAACTCGTCGGTCTCCACGGCCCCCCAGGGGATCCGGGGCCGGGCCAGGGCCAGGGTGGCCGTCGCGTCACGCTCGGCGTGGAAGGCGGCCATCTCGCGCAGCGAGAAGCGGGTCCAGATGTCGCCGTTGGTGGCGTACCAGGGGCGGTCGGGGTGCGGCAGGGAGGAGGCCGCGTACTTCAGCCCGCCGCCGCGCCCCAGCGGCTCCGTCTCGACGACGGTCCGCACCCGCAGCGGCAGGTCGGCGGAGGCCAGCCAGTCCTGAAGGACCTCGGCGAGGTGGCCGCAGGAGACCACGGCGTCCGTGACGCCCTCGGCGGCCAGCCAGGCGAGCTGATGGCCGATGATCGGGGTCCCGGTGCCGGGGATCTCGACCATCGGCTTGGGGCGGTCGTCGGTGTACGGGCGCAGTCGCGTGCCCTGGCCTCCGGCCAGGACGACGGCTTGTACGGGGTACGCGTGCGTGCCTGTCATGCTCCGCACCATATGGGGCGGAGCGGCCGCGCCGTGCGGTGCGGCCGGGTGCGGGGCTCAGTTGGCGTGGATGACGCCGGTGGCGAAGGACGTGTCGCACACGGGCCGGGAGTAGGCGTGCGCCCGCCGCACGGAGCCGTACTTCGCGACGGCGGCCTTGCCGAGCGCCCGCGCGATCTCCATGCAGTGCCCGGCCAGCGAGGGGCGCTTCTCGGTCGCCTCCTGGAGGTGGGTGAGCGCGACGCCCGGGTCCTTCTCCTGGAGCTCGGTCAGCAGCCGGTCGCGCAGCACCTCGTGCGCGGCGCGGGCCTTGGGCTGGGAGGAGGAGGCGGTCCCGGAGGAGGCGGCCAGGATCTGCGACTCGGAGGGCGCCGCCCACGGCACGCGGGTGACCGCGAGCGTCCCGGAGAGGACGAGGACGACCGGGAGGACGAGGGCGAGAGTTCTGCCGATGTGGCGCGCTGCGTGGTTCATGGGGGACTTCCTCGCGTGGTGAGCTGGACGCTGCATGCGGCAGATCGTAGCGAGGAGTGATGATTTGGAGACATTTAGTCACTCGGTCGAGCGAAGGAGTGGCGCGCGAGTGCGGTTCTGCCATTGACGCGCCCGGGCGGAAAAGGCCGTTGTGTACGGGTATTTACCGGCCCCGTCCAAACATGCGCCGACGCCGTGCCTCCGGGGTGCGGAGACACGGCGTCGGCCGGTTGAGCGCGTCGGGCGGGCGGGCCCGGCGGGTCAGTCGGCGAGGCGCTCGCCGGTGGAGGTCGAGAAGACGTGCAGCTCGCCCGGGCGCGGCACGACGTGCAGCACCGCGCCCTTCTCGGGCACCCGCCGGCCGTTGACGCGGACCACGAGGTCCTTCTTCTCGGCGTCGCCGATGTCCGCGGTGCCGTACACGTAGCCGTCGGCGCCGAGCTCCTCGACGACGTTCACGGTGACGGCGAGGCCGGCCGGGGCGTCCTTGGTCTCCTTCGACAGGGACTTGGCCGCGCCCTCGCCGCCGCCCTCGCCGTTCGCGAGGTCGAAGTGCTCGGGCCGCACGCCCACGGTGACGGTGCTGTCGCCCTTGTCGGCCGCGGCGGACAGGGCCTCGCGGGAGACCGGGACCACGCTGTTGCCGAACTTCACGCCGCCGTCTGTGATCGGCACCTCGACGAGGTTCATGGCGGGGGAGCCGATGAAGCCCGCGACGAAGAGGTTGTTCGGACGGTCGTACATATTGCGCGGCGAGTCGACCTGCTGGAGGAGCCCGTCCTTGAGCACGGCGACCCGGTCGCCCATGGTCATGGCCTCGACCTGGTCGTGCGTGACGTACACGGTGGTGATGCCCAGGCGGCGCTGGAGGCCGGCGATCTGGGTGCGGGTCTGCACGCGGAGCTTGGCGTCGAGGTTCGACAGCGGCTCGTCCATGAGGAAGACCTGCGGCTCGCGGACGATCGCGCGGCCCATCGCGACGCGCTGCCGCTGACCGCCGGAGAGCGCCTTGGGCTTGCGGCCCAGGTACTCGGTGAGGTCGAGGATCTTCGCGGCGTCCTCGACCTTCTGCCGGATCTCGCTCTTGTTGACGCCCGCGATCTTGAGCGCGAAGCCCATGTTGTCGGCGACCGTCATGTGCGGGTAGAGCGCGTAGTTCTGGAACACCATGGCGATGTCCCGGTCCTTCGGCGGCAGGTGCGTGACGTCCCGGTCGCCGATCCGGATGGATCCGCCGTTGACGTCCTCCAGCCCCGCGAGCATCCGCAGCGACGTGGACTTGCCGCAGCCGGACGGCCCGACGAGGACGAGGAACTCGCCGTCCTCGATGGCGATGTCGAGCTGGTCGACGGCGGGCTTCTCGGTCCCCGGGTAGACCCGGGTGGCCTTGTCGTACGTGACCGTAGCCATGGTGATGTGGTCCCTTCACCGGCAGGAACGTGCCGGACGATCCGAGTAAAAGGAGTGGTCCAGTCCAATTGACGGGACTGTCCGTGACGCTACCCGCAGGCCACCCGCTTGTCAGTAGATGAACGGTCACGAAATTCTTGCGGTGGGCCCCTGACCTCGGCGTGGCTGGGCGAACCGGGCCGTGTGTAGAGTGGAGCCGCTTTCGCGTACGGGCACCCGTGCGCGATGCCGCCTTAGCTCAGTTGGCAGAGCTCCTGTCTTGTAAACAGGTGGTCGTCGGTTCGATTCCGACAGGCGGCCCACCGAACGCGCGCGACCGCGCGGACGACGGCCCTCCGGAGAGATCGGGGGGCCGCCGCCGTTTCCGCGTCGTTTTTCGCAGGTGCGGGCCGAGGGCCCCGGTTTACGCTGCCGCCATGACCTCATCCTCCGCGCACCCGACACCTTCCGCCCCCATCACCTCCGAGGACTACGCGGCCCGTATGGCACGGGCCTCGCGGGCCGCGGCCGACGCCGGGCTCGCCGGACTCGTGGTGACGCCGGGGCCCGATCTCGGCTGGCTCTGCGGCTACCGGCCGACCGCCGAGACCGAGCGGCTCACCGCGCTGCTGCTGGCGCCGGGGCGCGAGCCGCTGCTGCTGGTGCCGACGCTGGAGAAGCCCGACGCGCTGCGCGCGGCCGGGGCCGGGGCGGTGCGCGTCAGCGGCTGGACGGACGGCGAGGACCCGTACCGGGCCGTGGGCGGGCTGCTCGGGGACGTCAAGGGGCGCTACGGCGTCTCGGACAACGCCTGGGCGCTGCATCTGCTGGGGCTCCAGCGGACGTTCCCGGACTCGGGGTACTCGGCGTTCACCGAGGTGCTGCCGATGCTCCGGGCGGTGAAGGACGCGCACGAGGTGGAGCGGCTCGCGGCGGCGGGCGCGGCGGCGGACGCCACGTTCGAGGAGATCGCGCGGGTGCGCTTCGCGGGGCGGCGGGAGAGCGAGATCGCCGCGGACCTCGCCGCGTCGCTGCTGCGCAACGGCCACAGCCAGGTGGACTTCACGGTCGTCGGCTCGGGCCCGAACGGCGCCAGCCCGCACCACGAGGCGGGCGAGCGGGTCATCGAGGAGGGCGACATGGTCGTACTCGACTTCGGCGGCCTGAAGGACGGCTACGGCTCGGACACGACCCGTACGGTCCACGTCGGCGAGCCGACCGCCGAGGAGCGCAAGGTGCACGACATCGTGCGGGAGGCGCAGCAGGCGGGGTTCGAGGCGGTACGGCCCGGGGCGGCCTGCCAGGACATCGACCGGGTTTCGCGGCAGGTCATCAAGGAGGCGGGGTACGGGGAGTACTTCATCCACCGCACCGGGCACGGCATCGGCGTGACCACGCACGAGCCGCCGTACATGGTCGAGGGCGAGCACCTGCCGCTGGTGCCGGGGATGTGCTTCTCGATCGAGCCGGGGATCTATCTGCCGGGCCGCTTCGGGGTGCGGATCGAGGACATCGTGGTGTGCACGGAGTCGGGCGGCAGGCGGCTGAACAACACGGCGCGGGAGCTGCGGGTGGTGGCCTGACACCCGTACGCGCCGCCGTCGGCCGGGGCGCTCCCCGTCAGGGGACGGGGGCGTCCGCCGGCGCGGCGTCGTGCTTGGGCGCCTTGGCCGTCACCATCGTCCCGGCGACCACCGCGGCGAGGAGCATGATCGCGGCGCCCCAGCCGATGGCGATGGTGAAGCCGTGCACGACGCCGTCCTTGATCACGGCCCCCTTGACGGCCGGGGTCGGCGCCCCGCCCGTACGCGCCGCGGCCTCCTTGAGGTGGGAGGCGATGTACGTGGAGGAGGCGGACGTGGCGATGGTGTTCAGGAGGGCGGTGCCGATGGAACCGCCGACCTGCTGGGCGGTGTTGACGGTCGCCGACGTCACGCCGGAGTCCTGCGGGGCGACGCCGCTGGTGGCGGTGGCCATCACCGGCATGAAGATCAGGCCCATGCCGAGGCCGACGAGGAGTTCGGCGGGCAGGACGTGCGAGACGTAGGCCGGCTCGGCGGTCAGGAACGTCAGCAGGAAGAGGCCGACGGCGGCCAGTACGGCGCCGGGGGTCATCAGGACGCGCGGCGGCAGATGGTGCAGCAGCCGGGCGGAGATCTGCGTGGAGCCGACGATGATGGCGGCCGTCATCGGCAGGAACGCCATACCGGTCTTCACGGGCGAATAGCCGAGCACGACCTGCAAGTAGTAGGTCATGAACAGGAACATCCCGAACATGGCGATGACGGCGAGCCCCATGGTCGCGAACGCGCCCGCGCGGTTGCGGTCGCGGACGATGTGCAGCGGCAGCAGGGGGCTCGGCGCGCGCGACTGCCACCAGGCGAAGACGGCGAGCAGCACGAGGCCGCCGATCAGCAGGCCGAGTACGAGCGCGTCGTTCCAGCCGCGCGGCTCGGCCTCGCTGCACCCGTAGACGATCGCGACGAGGCCGCCGCAGCCGAGGATCGCGCCGGGCACGTCGAGGCGTGCGGTGCCGTGGCCGGGGCGGTCGTGGAGCAGCACCGTGGCGCCGAGGAACGCGATGAGGGCGATGGGGATGTTGACGTACAGGCACCAGCGCCAGTCGAGGTACTCGGTGAGCAGGCCGCCCGCGATCAGCCCGATGGCGGCGCCGCCGCCCGCGATGGCCCCGTAGATGCCGAACGCCTTGCTGCGCTCCTTGACGTCGGTGAACGTCGTGGTGAGCAGGGAGAGCGCGGAGGGGGCCAGGATGGCCCCGAAGGCGCCTTGCAGGGCCCGGGCGAGGAACAGCATGCCCTGGCTGGAGGCCGCGCCGCCGAGCGCGGAGGCGGCGGCGAACCCGATGAGCCCGATCAGGAAGGTGCGCTTGCGGCCGACGAGGTCCGCTACGCGCCCGCCGAGGAGCAGCAGGCCGCCGAAGGCGAGGGTGTAGGCGGTGATCACCCACTGCCGGTTGCCGTCGGACATGTTCAGGTCGCGCTGCGCGGAGGGGAGCGCGATGTTCACGATGGTGGCGTCGAGCACCACCATGAGCTGCGCCAATGCGATGATCACCAGCCCCCACCAGCGGCGGGGATCGGGTTGCGGGGTGCTGCCCGGGGTGGCGGATATATGGCTCTGGGTCATCGGGAGACCTGCTTTCGCGGCCGCTCGGGTTCGTGGGCCCTGCCACGCGCCGTGGGGCGGGGCCCCTACTGTCCGGCTGGCCGGTCGCGCGCAGCGCGGTCACGTACCGGCACGGGCGTACGGATGACTGCCGTACCCGCCGTCCGACCGTGCCGCGTACGCACGTATCGACGCGCTCGTTCAGCGTAGGCGCTCCGGGGGCGGGGCGCGCTCCGGACGGGCGGGGTCCGGGGCCGGCGCACGGTGGAACGGGCTGTTCCGAGCCGGCCGGGGCAGGTCAGGGCAGGTCAGGGGCTTTGTCAGTGCCCTGTGCCACTGTATGGGCGGATGGCGATGCGGACGGCGACGGGAGGCGGTGTGATGACGACGCGCGGCAGGACGACGCGAGGCGGGCGGAGTGCGCGGGCGGTGCGGGTGCCGGAGGTGCGGTTGCCGCCGCTGCGGCCGTTCGAGGGTGCGGAGCTGGAGTCCGAGGGGGACTACGACGGGGCCGGCTTCACGGATCTGGACCTCACGGGCCAGGAGGGCCGCGGGGCGCGGTTCATGGACTGCGGGCTGACGCGCTGCGCGCTGGACGAGACGCGGCTGGCCCGGGCGCGGTTCACGGACTGCGTGCTGGAGGGCGTCCGGGGGGTGGGCACGGACCTGGCGCAGGCGTCGCTGCGGGACGTGGAGATCGTGGACGCGCGGCTGGGCGGCACGCAGTTGCACGGCGCGGTGCTGGAGCGGGTGCTGGTGCGCGGCGGCAAGATCGACTATCTGAATCTGCGCAAGGCGGTGCTCAAGGACGTGACGTTCGAGGGGTGCGTGCTCTCCGAGGCGGACTTCGGGGACGCGCGGCTGGAGCGGGTGGTGTTCCGGGACTGCGCGGTGCGCCGGGTCGATCTCACGGCGGTGCGGATGACGGACGTCGATCTGCGGGAGGTGACCGAGCTGGACATCGCGCGGGGCGTGGACCAGCTGGCGGGGGCGGTCATCAGCCCGGCCCAGCTCCTCCATCTGGCGCCGGCGTTCGCGGCGCAGATAGGGGTGCGGGTGGAGTAGGGGCTGCCCGCACGGGCTGTTGGTACGGGGGGTCCGTACGGGGGTTTTCGTGCGGACTGTTCCGCACGGGCCGTCGGTACGGGCGGTTTTTGCGGGCCGGGGTGGTCAGCTCCGGGGGAAGCGGGCCTGGAGGTCCCATACGGCCGGGTTGTCGCCGAGCCCTTCGTGCATGTCGGTGAGGTCGGCGATCAGGTCGTGCAGGAAGTCGCGGGCCTCGCGGCGCAGCGCGCGGTGGTTGAAGGTCAGCGGCGCCTCGTCCGCCGGCACCCAGTCGGCGGTGACCTCCACCCAGCCGAAGCGCCGCTCGAAGAGCATCCGGTCCGCGGACTCGGTGAAGTCGAGCTCGGCGTAGTGCGGGGTGGCGGAGCGGTTGCCGCGCGGGTCGCGGTCGAGCTGCTCCACGATGTCGCACAGGGCCCAGGCGAAGTCGAGCACGGGGACCCAGCCCCAGGCCGTGGAGAGCTCCCGGTCGGCCTTGGTGTCGGCGAGGTACACGTCTCCGCAGAACAGGTCGTGGCGCAGCGCCCGTACGTCCGCCGTCCGGTAGTCCAGGTGGGGCGGGTCGGGGAAGCGGGAGGAGAGCGAGTAGCCGAGGTCGATCACGCCTCGATGGTGTCACGGGCGGGGGCCGGCCGTGCCCCCGGCCGCCGGGGCGGGCGGTCGGGGACACGGCTGCGTACGGGCAGTGCGGGATGTGCAGGGGGAGTGCTGGTGGTACTGGTGTGGTTCTACTCGTGGTGCTGGTGGTTCCGGTGGTACGCGCTGGGCGGTGCCGGTCCGCTAGTTGACGTTGATGCCGGACCAGGCCGCTCCGACGGCCTTGTACTCGGCGCTCGACGCGCCGTACAGGTCGCTCGCCGCCTTCAAGGTGCCCGCGCGGGCGGCCTTGTAGTTGGTGTTGGACGTGAAGTACGTGGTCAGCGCCTTGTACCAGATCTTCTCGGCCTTGTCCCGGCCGATGCCGGTGACCTTGGAGCCGTTCGAGGTCGGGCTGTCGTAGTGCACGCCGTTGATGTCCTTCGGGCCGGAGCCCTCGGACGCCAGGTAGAACCAGTGGTTGGCCGGGCCCGACGAGTAGTGGACGTCGATGCCGCCGAGGCCGGAGTACCAGGCGTCCTTGGACCGCCCGTCCTTGCTGGGCTTGTCCATGTACCGCAGCGGCGTGCCGTTGCCGTTGATGTTGATCTTCTCGCCGATGAGGTAGTCGCCGGGGTCCGAGGAGTTGTTCGCGAAGAACTCCGCCGCGGTGCCGAAGATGTCCGAGGTGGCCTCGTTGAGGCCGCCGGACTCGCCGCTGTAGATGAGGCGGGCCGTGGCGGCGGTGACGCCGTGGCTCATCTCGTGGGCGGCCACGTCGAGCGCGGTGAGCGGGTGGGTGTTGCCGGACCCGTCGCCGTACGTCATGCAGAAGCAGCTGTCCTGCCAGAAGGCGTTGACGTAGTTGTTGCCGTAGTGGGCGCGGGAGTAGGCGCCCCGGCCGTCGTTGCGGATGCCGTTGCGGCCGTGCACCTTCTTGTAGTAGTCCCAGGTGACGGCCGCGCCGTAGTGGGCGTCCACGCCGGCGGTCTGGCGGCCGCCGCCCCAGACGTCGTCGGCGTCGGTGAACAGCGTGCCGGTGCCGGAGGTGCCCTGCTTGAGGTCGTACGTCTTGTGGCCGCCGCGGGCGCCGTCGGTGAGCTGGTAGGTGGAGCCGCTCTTCGTGGTGGTGAGGTCCACCTTGCCGCTGTAGGTGCTGGTGCCGGTGCCCGTCTCGACGGCCTCGTTCTGGAAGAGCTTCGCGCCGGTCGAGGCGTCGGTGATGACGTGCAGCTCGCTGGGGGTGCCGTCCTGCTGGACGCCCTTGACGACGGTCTCGTACGCGAGGACGGGCTTGCCGGTCGCGGCCCAGATGACCTTGCGCGGGGCGGCGTCGGCGCTCGTCCTGGCGTTCTTCTTGGCGCTCGACGCCGCGAGCGCGCTCTTCTTGGCGGCGGCCGGGGCGAGCCGGGCGTCGGTGCCGGACACGGCGATCGTGGCTTCGGTCGCCTTGGTGACACTGCGCGCGCCGTTCTTCTTCACGTGGACGACCAGGTCCCCGCCGAGTACGGGGAGTCCGGCGTAGGTGCGCTCGTACCGGGTGTGCACCGTGCCGTCCGCGTCCTTGACGACGTCGCGGGCGACGAGCTTCTCCTTGGCCCCGAGGCCGATCTTCCCGGCCGTGGCGGCGGCCCCGTCCTGGGCGTCGCGCAGCGCGGACGTCCGCTGGGCGGCGGAGAGTTGAACCGCTGTCGCGCCCGACTCACGGTCGGGCTGCGCGGTGGCCGAACCGGTCTGGACGCCGACGGCGACCATCGCGGCGGAGGCGATCAGCGCGGCGGCGCGCAGCGTGTTCTTGCGGGGGGTGGACGTGATCCGTCTCAACTCGGTCTCCTTGCGCGGACCGCTGGGTCGCGGCCCATCGATGGGCCGGGCAGCCAAGGGTGGGGTGCCCGGTAGTGCAGGAGTGAACCGAGGAGAGAGTGCCAGGCGTTCGGGCTCTTTGACAGGGGCGCAACAAGGATTTGATCCGGCGTTCTTCGGCAGGCGGGGGGTTTCGTTCCGCTTTGCGGCGAGACGTTCCGGGATCTCGGGGCGGCGCGGGCGGGCGGCCCCCGCGAGGGGAAGGGCGGGCCCCCACGGGCCCGCCCCCCTCGAACCGCGCGCTCACCGCGCGCATCCGCGTCAGACGTTGACGCCGAAGTCCTTCGCGATGCCGGTCAGGCCCGAGGCGTAACCCTGGCCCACGGCGCGGAACTTCCACTCCGCGCCGTTGCGGTACAGCTCGCCGAAGACCATGGCGGTCTCGGTGGCGGCGTCCTCGCTGAGGTCGTAGCGGGCGATCTCGGCCTCGCCCGCCTGGTTGACGATGCGGATGTAGGCGTTCCGGACCTGGCCGAAGTTCTGGCTGCGGCTCTCGGCGTCGTAGATCGAGACCGGGAAGACGATCTTGTCGATGTCGGCGGGCAGACCGGCCAGGTTGACCTTGATCTGCTCGTCGTCGCCCTCGCCCTCGCCGGTGACGTTGTCACCGGTGTGCTCGATGGACTGGTCCGGGGTGACCTTGTTGTTGAAGAAGACGAAGTGCTGGTCCGAGTAGACCTTGCCGCTCGCGTTCACGGCGATGGCGCTCGCGTCCAGGTCGAAGTCCGTGCCGGTGGTGGTGCGGACGTCCCAGCCGAGACCGACCGTGACGGCCGTCAGGCCCGGGGCCTCCTTGGTGAGGGAGACGTTGCCGCCCTTGGACAGGCTTACAGCCATGGGAGATGTCCCTTTCTGGTCGAGACGCGGGGCTTCGTACTGCGGACGAAGCTACCGTCATCCTCGATAACGCGAAGGAGGGACCGCAGGGTTCCAGCTCCCTTTACTTTCTTTACTCATCTCTGACGGCAGGCCGTCGTCCTTCCCGCGCAAAACGAGGTGACGGCGGCGTCCGAGCGCGGGATCATGGGGGACATGTCCGGTCCTCACGTCATCCGCGGTTCCGTCTCCCTGCCGGAGGCGGAGCTCATGTGGCGTTTTTCCCGGTCCTCCGGGCCCGGCGGACAGCACGTCAACACCAGCGACAGCCAGGTCGAGTTGCGTTTCGACCTCGCCAGGACCGAGGCGCTGCCGGACGTCTGGAAGCAGCGCGCCCTGGAGCGGCTCGCCGGCCGCCTCGTCGGCGGCGTCCTGGCCGTACGCGCCTCCGAGCACCGTTCCCAGTGGCGCAACCGCGAGACCGCGCTGGTGCGGATGGCCGCGCTCCTCGCGGAGGCCACCGCTCCGCCGCCCCGGCCCCGTAAGGCGCGAAAGGTGCCCCGCGGCGTCAACGAGCGCCGGCTGCGCGAGAAGAAGGCTCGCGGCGACACCAAGCGGGGGCGCTCCGGCCGCGATTGGGGCTGACGGGCGAGGGGGCTAGGGAGGCTATGGAGGCAGCGGGGGTCGGGTCCGGCCCGTGCGGTCGGGTCACTCCAACTTTCCGTACTTCCCCCTGAAGTACAGCAGCGGCTGGCCCTCCCCGCTCGGGTTCCCCGCCGTCAGCACGCGCCCGATCACCAGCGTGTGGTCCCCGGCCACGACGCGCTGCTCCGTGCGGCACTCCAGCACCGACAACGCCCCGCCCACCAGCGGCGCCCCGCTCTCCTTGCCGCGCTCGTACGGGATGTCCTCGAAGAGCAGCCGGTCGCTGACGCGGCCCTTCATCGCGAACCGGCCCGCGATGTGCCGCTGGCTCTGGGAGAGCACGGACACGGCCCACAGGGGGTGGCGCTCCAGGATGTCGTCCATGCGGGACTCGTTGCGAACGCTCACCATCACCAGGGGCGGGTCCAGGGACACGGACATGAACGCGGTCGCCGTCATGCCGACGTCCTCGCCGCGCGGCCCGTCCTCGGGGTCATGGGCGGTCACCAGCACCACGCCCGCGGCCAACCGCGCCAGGGCGGCCCGGAACTCGTCATTGCTCACCCCGCCAGCATGGGGGATGTCGGCCTGGGGGCGGGGGAGGGAAGTCGTCTGCAACACGTTCCGCACGCTAGCCGCCCCTCGCTCTGTGTCACATCGGGCCACAGGACCAGGCGGGTCCTAGGGCCGACGGCCGACCAGCCGCCCATGCGGGGTGGCCTCGGATTTGCGTTCCGGAAGCATAGTGGGGCCTTCCGTCGCCACCCCCGCAAGCCGAACACTCCCTGTGACATGAGTCACAGCAGCCAGTAATTGTTGACCCTGTGTACCGAGTGGTCAGCTCGCTGTGATTCAGTGGCCGTGGTAATCGGACGACAAGAATTCTGGAGTTGCTGTCGAGGTCTCGGGGGAGTGCACGGTATGGAGACCGAGTCGGAGCCGTATGTCCGCCTTGCGACCCTGAGGCAACTGCACCAGGCGGTCGCGGACCTGAACACCGCGCGCAGCCTCGCGGACACGCTGCAGAACGTCGCGGAAGGGGTCGTCAAAGGTCTCGGGTACGAGCTGGCGGCCGTCAATCTGGTGCGGCCGGACGGCGACCTCGTGGTGGCCGCGGTGGCGGGCAGCGCGAGCGCCGAGGCCCTCATGGCGGGGCGGGTGGGTTCCCGCGCGTCCTGGGAGCGCCGGCTGGGCATGGGCGAGGGCTGGGGAGACCTGCGCTTCGTGCCGTACGCCGAGGGCTGGGTGCTCGACGACGACGACGTCCCGCAGTGGCACACCGGCGGGCCCGAGCCGCGCTTCCCCGGCGAGTGGCACCCCATGGACCGGCTCTTCGCCCCGATGTACGCGACCGGGGCCGCCGGCGGGGAGCTGCTGGGCGTCATCTCGGTGGACAAACCCCGCAACGGACGCCGTCCCGGCGCATGGGGGCGCGAAGCGCTCCAGATGTACACCTTCCAGGCCGGCATTGCGATCAGTAACGCTCGGCTCAGAGCAAACATGCAGCGTGCACTCGTCCGGCTGGAGCGTGAGGGGCAGGCGCTGCGGGCCAGCGAGGAGAGCTTCCGGCAGGCATTCGAGTTCGCGCCCAGCGGCATGGCCATCGCCGAGCTGGGAGGCGACCAGCGCGGCCGGCTCGTACGGGCCAACGACGCGCTCTGCCGGCTGCTCGGCCGGCCCGCCGCCGCGATGCGCCGCTACTCCTTCTCCGACCTCGTCCACCCCGAGGACATCGGCACCCTGCTGCGCACCTCCGCCGAGGGCGGCCGCGCCGAGCTGCGGCTCGCCCGCCGCGACGGCACGTACCTGTGGGTCTCGCTGCGCAACTCCGTGGTCGCCGACGCCGCCGACGGCCCCCGCTTCCTGCTCACCCACGTCGAGGACATCGAGGAGCGCAAGCGCCACGAGCTGCAGCTCGCCCACCGCGCCTCGCACGACTCGCTCACCGGCCTGCCCAACAGCGCCGAGCTGCGCGCCCGCCTCTCCAGCCGGCTCTGCGCCCGGCCGCCGGGCAGCGACGGGCACGCGGCCGCCGCCCTCGCCGACGGGTTCCTCGCGGGCTTCGCGGAGGTGGAGGGGGCCGCGTACGGGCAGTACGGGCACGACTTCGGCGCCGACGCCTACGGCGCGGGCAGCGGCCTGGAGACCGTGCTCGCCGCCGGGTTCGACCACCATGTGCACACGGTGGCCCCCGACGAGGACGCCGACGACGGCTGCAAGGGCCTGGCCGTCCTCTTCTGCGACCTCGACGGCTTCAAGTCCATCAACGACCGGTTCGGCCACCACACCGGCGACGCGGTCCTCATCGAGGTCGCCCACCGGCTGACCAACGGGGTGCGCGACGGCGACACGGTCGCCCGGCTCGGCGGCGACGAGTTCGTCGTCCTCGCCGACGGGCTCGGCCGCGCGGACGCCCAGGACCTGGCCGTACGGCTGCGCAACGCGATCATGCCGCCCATCCGGGTCGACGGCCGGGCGGTCCGCGTCGGCGCCAGCTTCGGCATCGGCTGGGCGGGCTGCGGGATGTCCGCGGAAGAGGTTCTGCACTCCGCCGACCAGCGGATGTACGTGGAGAAGCGCTCCCGCGCCAAGGCCGGCCGGCGGGCCGGATGACGTCCGCGAGACCGCGCCCGCTACTCCGTACGGGGTAGGCTGCGCCGGGGCGGCGCCCGTCGCCGACCGCGAATCGATCAAGAATTCCGGCCATCCGGATCGCGTGAGCCCGCTCCAGGCCGCCCCGGCCCGGACAGAGCGGCCCGCACGCGTACGTGGTGGGCGCCGGTGGGTACAGCATGTAGGGAGTGACAGGGGATGACGGCCGGTAACAACGGCGCCGACGACAAGCCGGAGAACGACGACCCGTTCGCCTATCTGTACCGCTCGGAGGGCGGCGAGGCCGGCGACGGCGCGCCCGCGCAGCAGCCCGGCGTCCCCCGCACGTCGTACAACCAGGTCCGCCCCGTCGGCTCCCGGCAGTACGGGCAGCAGCAGGGCGGCACGTACGGCCAGGGCGTGCCCAACCAGCAGGGCTACGGCCAGCAGCAGGGCTATGGCCAGCAGGGTTACGGTCAGCAGGGGTACGGCCAACAGCAGCAGGGCTACGGTCAGCAGTCGCCCTACGGCCAGCAGCCCAACGCCTCGTACGCCGCCCCCGAGACGCTCCCCGGCGGCGCGCCCCGCCGCCCCGGCGGCCCCGGCCCCGGCCCCGGTCCGGGCGGCGGCCGTCCCAACCGGCGCGGCCTGCTCATCGGCGCCATCGCGGTGGTCGTGGTGGTCATCGCCGGCATCAGCATCGCCATGATCAACAACAGTGGGGACGACAAGAAGAAGGACACCGCGTCCTCCGACTCGACGCCGTCCGCCGAGCCGAGCGACAAGCCCAGCGACAAGCCCAGCCCCACCAAGACCCCCGGCAAGCTGCCCAAGGAGGACGCGGGGAGCCTGCGCGTCGACGGCGGCGCCACCACGTCCAAGGACGTGAAGGGGGCGCGGTCCGCCGACGGCACATACGTGGGGGGTATGGACAAGCCCGGCGCGGGCGTCACCTGGGACGTCGAGGTCCCGAAGGGCGGGGACTACACGCTCTCCGTGAACTACGGCGTGCCCGGCAAGGACGCCGACTCCACGCTCACGGTCAACGGCGAGGCCAGCGGCAAGAAGCTGAGCATGGGGAACTTCACCGGCGCCAAGGAAGGCGACTGGGAGAAGGGCTGGACGAACACGTGGGCCTGGATCGGCCTGAAAAAGGGCAAGAACACCATCAAGGTCTCGTGCGAGCAGGGCGACAAGTGCGGGTTCAACATCGACCAGGTCTGGCTGACGGCCGGTCACGTCAAGCCCGGTCGCGAAGCGCCGTAGGCCCGCGTCGCGTCACCTGGCGGCCGTGACGCCCGCAGGTGCTCTCGTACCGCCCCCCCGGGTGGGGTCGGTGGTGCGGTCGGCCGGTCAGGCGTCTGCGGCGGTGGGGGCCACCTCGACCAGGGGGAGCAGCCGCTCGTATGTCGGGCGGTCGAAGTCGCCCGCCGTGGGGGCCTGTACGGTCGCGGCCGACAGCGCCACGGCCCGTGCCAGCCGGTCCGGCCAGGGGAGGTCCTCGGCCCAGGCGGACAGGAGGCCCGCGACGGCCGAGTCGCCCGCGCCCGTCGGGTTGCCCGCGATCCGCTGCGGCGGGGCGGCGCGCCAGGCGCCCTCGGGGGTGACGGCGAGCATCCCCTCCGCGCCGAGGGAGGCGACGACGGCGCCCGCGCCGCGGCGCCTGGCGTCCCCGGCGGCGCGCAGCGGCTCGGTGGAGCCGGTGAGCTCGGCGAGTTCTGCGGCGTTGGGCTTGACCAGGTCGGGGCGGGCGGCGATGCCGCGGTGGAGGGGCTCGCCGCTGGTGTCGAGGAGCACGGGGACGCCCGCGGCCCGCGCCTGCCGCACGAGGCCCGCGTACGCGCCTACGGGCACGCCCGGCGGGAGGCTGCCGCACAGGGCGACGGCGGAGGCGTCGGCCAGGAGCGTCGCGAACGTGCCGGTGAAGGCGGCCCACTCGGCGGGCGTGATGGTGGGGCCGGCCTCGTTGAGCTGGGTGGTGTCGCCGGTCGCGGCGTCGACGACGCCGATGGTGCGGCGGGTGGTCCCGGCGATGGGGACGAGGGCGTCGGTGAGGGTGCCGCGGGCGGCGGCAGGTCTCCCCGTGCCGTTCGTGCCGTTCGTGCCGTTCACGGCGTCGGTCGCGGGCCTGTCCGCCCCGGCGCCGGGAGTCTCTATCTCGCCGTTGCCGCCGTTCCGCAGATGGGCGCGGAGCGCCTCGCCCGTGATGCCGCCCGCGAACCCCGTGACGACTGTGTCGTGTCCCAGGGCGGCCAGTACGCGCGCGACGTTGAGGCCCTTGCCGCCGGGGCGTTCGACGACGTCGGTGACGCGGTGGGAGGCGTGCCGCCGCAGTCGCGGTACCCGGTAGGTGATGTCGAGGGCGGCATTGAGAGTGACGGTGAGGATCACATGGACCACCCCTGGAGACGCGCGTGCTGTGCCATCGCGATCATGCCAAACAGAAGGCGGTCAGCCCAGGTCCGGAGGGCCGACCGCCGTCGTTCGCCGTCGATTCGCAATCATGCGCGGCCGCCGCGCAGCCATGCGGAACGACCCCATCGGGTGGTTTGAGGCATTAACCGCCGGTAATGGTCGCGGGCTTGACGACCCATTCGCCGTGCCGCATGACGCCCACCAGGTCGTACGAGGCGTCGAACACGACCAGGTCCGCGTCCTTGCCGGGCTCCAGCGAACCGACGCGGTCGGCCACGCCCAGCAGCCGCGCGGGGTTGGCGGACAGGGCCCGTACGGCGTCCTCGACGGACAGCTTGTCGACGGTCACCGCCCGCTTGAAGGCCGTGTCGAGGGTGAGGGTCGAGCCCGCGATGGCGCCGGCCGTGGGGCCGTCCGCGATGCGCGCGACGCCGTCCGTGACGTCGACCCGCATGGGGCCGAGGTGGTACTGCCCGTCCGACATGCCCGCCGCGCCCATGGCGTCCGTGATGAACGCGACGCGGGCCGCACCGGCGCGGGCGAAGGCCAGCTCCAGGATCGAGGGGTGCAGATGGGTGCCGTCGTTGATCAGCTCGACGGTGATCCGCTCGTCCTCCAGGAGGGCCGCGATGGGGCCGGGCGCGCGGTGCAGGAGCGAGGGCATCGCGTTGAAGAGGTGGGTGGCCACGGTCGCGCCGGCCTCGATGGCCTCCTGCGTGGCGCCGTAGTCGGAGTCCGTGTGGCCGACGGCCGCGATGACGCCCGCCTCGGCGAGCAGCCGCACGGAGTCGAGGCCGCCGGGGAGTTCGGGGGCCAGCGTCATCATCTTCGCCGCGCCGCGCGCCGCCTCGACGAGCTTGCGCACGTCCGCGGGGTCGGGGTCGCGCAGCAGCTCGGGCTGGTGCGCGCCGCAGCGGTGCGAGGAGATGAACGGCCCCTCGAAGTGGATCCCCGCCAGGTCGCCCTGTTCGGTCAGCTCGGACAGGACGCCCGCCTGCCGGGCGAGGTCGTCGAGGTCGCCGGTGACGGTCGAGGCCACCGTCGTGGTGGTGCCGTGCGCGCGGTGCGTACGGATCGTCGTGAGCGCCTCCTCCGCGGTGCCGCTGGAGAACGAGGCCCCGCCGCCGCCGTGCAGGTGCATGTCGACGAAGCCGGGAACGATCCAGTGCCCGGTCAGGTCCAGCGCCGTCGCACCCCGGCCCGCCGGGGAAGGCGCGCCCGCGCCGTCCGGAGAGGCCGTCCCGGCGTCGACCACGCGCCGCCCTTCGACCGTGACGCGACCGTCCTCGACCACGCCGCTCGGCAGCACCACCCTGGCGCCCGAGAGAACCGTTCGTTCGACCATCAGGCGGTAACCTCCGTGGATTTCGTGGCGAGCAGATCCCAGGCGAGCAGCCCCGCGCCGAGACATCCGGCGGTGTCCCCGAGGGCTGCCGGGACGATGGTGGGGACCTTGTGGAACGTGACGCGGTCGGCGACGGCCGCGCGCAGCGGTGTGAACAAGGTTTCCCCCGCTTCGGCGAGCCCGCCACCGATGATGAGCATGCGGGGGTCGAGCAGGGTGAGGCCGATGAGGAGGCCGTCGGCGAGGGCGCCGACCGCCTCGCCCCAGACGTCCCGCGCGCGCGGGTCGCCGGACTCGACGGCCTTCGCACAGTCCGCGGCGTCGGCCTCCGGGTCGCCGCTGGCGGCGGCCCAGGCGCGGCTGACGGCGGAGGCGGAGGCCATGGTCTCCAGGCAGCCGCGCTGCCCGCAGCTGCACTCCGGGCCGCCGGGGCGCACCACGATGTGGCCGATCTCGCCGGCGTACCCGTGGGCGCCCGCCTCGATCCGGCCGTCGATGCCGATGGCGCCCGCGATGCCGGTGCCGAGCGGGATGAACAGGAAGCGGTCCGCGCCGTTGCCCGCGCCGATCCGGCCCTCGGCGAGGCCGCCGGTCCGTACGTCGTGGCCGAGCGCGACCGGCAGCCCGCCGAGCCGCTCGCTGAGCAGCCGTCGCATGGGGAGGTCGCGCCAGCCGAGGTTGGCGGCGTACACGGCGACGCCGTTCGCCTCGTCCACGATGCCGGGGACGGCCACGCCGGCGGCCGCCGCCGGTTCGCCGAACAGCTCGCGGCCCTTGTCGCGGAGGTCCGCGGCGAAGCCGAGGATCTCGTCCACGATGGCCTGCGGCCCGCGCTCGCGGCCGGTGGCTCGTCTGGCCTCGTACAGAAGCGCGTTGTCCGCCCCGACGAGGGCGGCCTTCATCCCGGTGCCGCCCACATCGAGCGCGATGACGTGTCTCACGGGGGACAGTCTCGCGCGTTATACCGCGACAGGTCTAGTCCACTCAGGGGGCGCGGCGGCGCACGCGGGGGCCGAACGGACCGTTCCGGACGGCCGATCGCACGCCGAGCGCGCTCCGGAGGCGTCCCGCGCCCGCCCCTCCGGCGTGGCGGATCTCACGCCAGTGGAACGCCCGTACCGGACTTTTCGCAGCTCGGGGCGGGGGAGCGGGAAGCGAGGAGCGGGCGGGGGAGCGGGGAGCGTGCGGGGGCGCGCCGCACGCCGGGCCGCGGGCCCGGCCCCCCGCCCGTACACGCCTCGCTCCGACCGCTCCGGTCACGTCGGCCACTCCGATCACGTCGGCCACTCCGGTCGCCGCGGTCACCCCGGCAGGATCACGCTCCGCGTCAAGTTGCGCGGCCGGTCCGGGTCGTAGCCCTTCGACTCCGCGACGGCGACGGCCAGCCGCTGCGCGCGGATCAGGTCCGCCATCGGGTCCAGCGAACCCGCCGCGCAGGAGTCCGCGAGCAGCGCGCCCCCGACCCGGTCGACATCGTCGGCCAGCCCCTGCGGCAGCTTGCCGAAGACCCACGCGACCCGCCCCGGCCCGGTGATCGCGATCGGGCCGTGCCGGTACTCCATCGCCGGGTACGCCTCCGTCCACGCGCCTGCCGCCTCGCGCATCTTCAGCCCCGCCTCCTGCGCCAGCCCGTACGTCCAGCCGCGCCCCAGGAACGTCCACTGCTCGGCGGCGAGCGCGGCCTCCGGCAGCGGCTGGACGACCGCCAGCTCGGCGTCGACGGCCGCCTCCGCCACCGTCTTCACCCCGGCGGGCAGCGCGCCGTGCGCCTCCAGACCGGCCCGCAGGAAGGCCAGGGCCGTCGTCGCGAAGCGCGTCTGCACCACGGACTCCTCGTCGGCGAAGCCGAGCACCGCCACCGCGTCCGCCGCGTCCATGACGGGCGTCTTCGCATCGGCGGTCAGCGCCAGAGTGGCCGCGCCCCGGCCCCGTACGGCCCGCAGCAGCTCCAGCACCTCGGTCGTCGTACCGGACCGGGTGATCGCCACGATCCGGTCGTACGGGCGCGAGGCGGGGAACTCCGACGCGGCGAACGCGTCCGTCTCGCCCTGCCCGGCGGCCTCGCGCAGGGCCGCGTACGACTGGGCCATGAACCACGACGTGCCGCAGCCCGTCACCGCCACCCGCTCGCCGGGCCGCGGCAGTCCGGTCGCCGCGGCGGCGGCCTCGGCTGCGCGCCGCCAGCAGCTGGGCTGGGTGGCTGTCTCGGCTGCGGTACGGGAGGACGACTCCATGCGCTGCTGCTCCTCGAAAGGTGAGGGGAGGACGGGGACGGCGGTGCGTGGGCGCACCGCGCCGGTTCCGTGGATAGCAGTCCTGAGCTGCGCGAGGGAAGGGTGAGACCGAAGCGAGACCGGGGGTGGAGTAGACCTTAGACTGGCGCGCGGGGCAGACTCGCAGCCGTGACCGGCCCGGAGAGCCCGGTGGATCCGCGGCGAGGACCGCCGGGTTGCGCAGGCTCCTCGGGGACATGAGCGATCAGGACCGGTCCATCGGCGCCGGTCCATCGGTACCGATCAACCAATGGCGATCAATCCGCAAGGTGGGGAAGCAGCTGTGCAGCGGCGGCGGTTCTTGAGTCTGACGGCGGCCGGGGCCGCGACGACGGCGATGGCGTCCACGCTGGCCGCGTGCGGCGGCGACAGCTCCGGTTCGGGCAACGTGACGCTGAAGCTGGTCGCGGCCGACTACGGCGACAAGCCCGAGAACAACTCGAAGAAGTACTGGCTCAAGGTGGCCCGCGCCTTCACGTCGAAGAACCCGGATATCAAGATCGATATCACGGTGCTGCCCTGGACGGACGTGGACAAGAAGCTCGCCCAGATGGTGCGGGACGGCCAGGGCCCGGACGTCGCGCAGATCGGCGCGTACGCCGACTTCGCCGAGGCCGGCAAGCTCTACAGCGCCGACCAACTGCTGTCCATCCCGACCCAGTCCGACTTCATATCGTCGATCTCCGCGGCGGGCGACCTGCACCGCGTCCAGTACGGGCTGCCGTTCGTCGCCAGCACCCGGCTGCTCTTCTACAACGAGGACCTCTTCTCGAAGGCCGGCGTCACCAAGGCCCCGGAGAGCTGGGACGACCTCCAGGCCGCCGCGATCAAGCTGAAGGCCGCGGGCGTGAAGATCCCCTTCGGGCTGCCGTTCGGCCCCGAGGAGCCGCAGGCCGAGACGATGATGTGGATGCTCAGCGGGGGCGGCAACTACACCGACCGCACCGGCGCGTACACCATCGACTCGCCCGAGAACGTCAAGGCGTTCGAGTGGCTGCGCGACGAGCTGGTCGGCAAGGGGCTGACCGGTCCCGGCGACCCCAGCCGCACCAACCGGCAGCAGATCTTCGACGCCTTCACCCGCGGCGAGGTCGGCATGCTCAACGGCCACCCCACGCTGATGAAGCAGGCCGACGCGCGGGACATCAAGTACGGGATGGCGCCGCTGCCCGGCATCAAGGGCAAGGCCGAGATGACGATGGGCGTCGCCGACTGGATGATGGGCTTCAAGACGCACGGCCGCCGCGAACAGATCGGCCGCTTCCTCGACTTCGTCTACCACAAGAACAACGTCCTCGACTTCGCCGGCCGGTACGCCATGCTGCCGGTGACCACGTCCGCGTCCGAGGCGATGCGCCGCGACACGGCGGAGAAGAAGCTGTGGCCGTTCCTCGACCAGCTGCAGAACGCGCAGTTCTACCCGGCGGACAAGACGTCGTGGGCGCGGGTCACCAAGCTGCTGAAGGAGAAGATCGGCTCCACGGTGAAGAAGGGCGGCGACCCGGCGTCGGTGCTTCAGGAGCTCCAGCGCGAGGCCGAGGCCACGGACAACGCGAACGGCTAGGGTGGGCGAGGTGAGCCCGCGCGAGGAGTTTCCGGAGAATTCGGCGGATTCGAGGGATTCGAGGAGTTCGGCGGATTCGGGGGATTCGGGGGATTCGGGGGAGGCCCCTCCGGGCCCCGCGGACCGGATCGAGCCCGAGGACCGTACGGACCTCCCGGAACCCCCGTCGCGCGCGGAGCTCTCGGATCGTGATCTGGCCGTGCTCGCCGTGGAGCGGCGCTCCTGGGCCGGCCCCGGCGCCAAGGAGCGCGCGATCCGGGAGCGGCTCGGCATCACGCCGACCCGCTACTACCAGCTCCTGAACGCCCTGCTCGACGACGCGCGGGCGCTCGAACACGACCCGGTGACGGTCAACCGGCTGCGCCGCGTCCGCGAGGCCAAGCGCTTCCGCCGCTAGACGAGCGGTTCCGGTGGGGGCTCGTCCAGCGGCGGGAGCGCGGTTCCCCGCGTCCCTGAGGGGCGCTGTTTCGCGCCGGGGCACGTCGGTCAGGTACAGGTCACGTCCGCCCCCGGTAGGGTCGCGGCATGGGCAGCAACCCTCTTCCCGTCCCCGTGACCCCCGCCGGGCGCGACGGCCTGGCCGCGCTTCTCGACGCGCCTGAACGGGCCGTCGCCGCCCTCGACTTCGACGGCACCCTCGCCGATATCGTCCCGGACCCGGAGCAGGCCCGCGCGCACCCCGGCGCCGTGCCCGCCCTCGCCCGGCTCGCCCCCCGGCTGCTGTCCGCGGCCGTGATCACTGGCCGCCCGGCCGGGGTGGCCGTGCGCTACGGCGGCTTCGCGGGCGTACCGGGGCTGGAACGGCTCACCGTGCTCGGCCACTACGGCGCGGAGCGCTGGGACGCCGCCACCGGGACCGTACAGGCCCCCGCGCCGCACCCCGGCGTCGCCGCCGTGGAGGCCGAACTCCCCGGTGTCCTCGATGCCTCCGGCGCCTGGCAGGGCACCTGGATCGAGCGCAAGGGCCGGGCCATCGCCGTCCACACCCGCCGCGCCGCCGACCCGCAGGCCGCCTTCGAGCTGCTGCGCGGCCCGCTGCACGAGCTCGCCGAACGCCACGGCCTGATCGTGGAGCCGGGCCGCCTCGTCCTGGAGCTGCGCCCGCCGGGCATGGACAAGGGGGTGGCCCTCGCCGAGTACGTACGGGGGTCCGGCGCGAGCACGGTCCTGTACGCGGGCGACGACCTCGGCGACCTCGCCGCCTTCGCCGCCGTCGAGAAGCTGCGGGCCGAGGGGCTGCGCGGCGTCCTGGTGTGCAGCGGCAGCGCCGAGGTCACCGAGCTGACCGACCGCGCCGACCTGGTGGCGGACGGGCCGGGCGGCGTCGTGGAGCTGCTGGAGGCCATCGCGGACCGCCTGCCGGACCGCCGCCTCCCGGACGCGTGAAGCGCTCCGGCTACGCGCCGCCGCTCCGGTAGCGCTCGCCGACGATGCCCTGGTCCGTCTCCCACCACGGGCGGGTCAGCTGCGGCTCGGGGACGCTCGCGGGGATGGGGGAGGCGGGGGCCGGGCCGGGGCGGTGCTCCAGCTCCCGGTCCAGGCGCGCGTCCAGTTCGGCGGTCTTGAGCCGTTCGGCCCGTACCCACTCCACGAACACCGCGATGATGAACGGCAGCCCGACCAGCTCCGCGATCGTCATCATCGCCCCGCCGCCGATGAACTGGTCCCGCTCCAGGCTCGGGCCCCACGGCCGGTCCTGGGCCGCGTACCAGCCGCCCGCCACCAGCGTGCCGCTGGTCATCACGACGAGGCCGGGCAGCGCGTCCACGATCCCGTCCACGAAGATGAACGCCGCCCGGACCGGGTGGCCGCACCAGGACGGCAGCAGGTCCTGGCGGGTGAGCATCGGCAGGACGAACAGCGTGCCGACCACCAGCAGTTGCAGATACATCAGCTCGTGCAGCGCGTCGTTGCGCAGCGCCGCCTCGAAATACGGCGTGAAGTAGATCAGCATCTCGGAGGCGAACACCAGCAGCGTGCTGACCATCGGGAACGTCAGCACCCGCAGCATGCGGCCGCTGATCGCCCCCTGGAGCCGGCGCGCCGCGCGGCCCTCCCGCGGCAGCGCCCGCGCCGCCAGCGACAGCGGGTCGCCCAGCGCGATGCCGAGCGGGCCGATCAGGTCGAGCACGATGTTCTGCACGGCGGCGGGCCAGAACAGCACATGGTCGTAGACGGCCAGCCCCGACATGGTCGCCACCACGATCGCGCCGAGCCCGATCAGGCAGAACGACGCGCTGCGCCCCACTGACCACCGCTCGCCGCGCCGCACCACCCGCACCACGCCCCACGCGTAGAGCCCGCCGAGCACGAGGACCAGCACGAGCGCGTACGGATCGAGCTGCCAGCTCGCGAACATGCGCCCGACCGTCGGCTCGGGCAGCCCCGATGCGGTGGTGACCCCATGGGGCCCAAAGGCCGCCAAGGGTACGGAAGCCCCGAAAATCGCTGTCGCTGTCACGCCGAACCACGGTAGACCCGTGTGTATACGATCCTGCGCCCGGCCCCCGCCTCCGGCCCGCGGTCAGTCGTCCAGCGCCCGCAGCTGGGCCATGAACCACTGCGCGGGCGGCAGCGCGGTGGCCGCCGCGGCCAGCCGCTTCGTGCGCTCGGCCCGCTCGTCGCGGGCCATCACCAGCCCCTCGTGCAGCGCGCGGGCCGTGGCCTCGACGTCGTACGGATTGACGGTGATCGCGTCCTGGCCCAGCTCCTCGTACGCCCCGGCCTCCCGCGACAGCACCAGCGCGCACCCCTCGTCGGAGACCACCGGGACCTCCTTCGCGACGAGGTTCATGCCGTCCCGGATGGGGTTGACGAGGGCGACGTCCGCCAGCCGGTACGCCGCCAGGGAGCGCGCGAAATCGTCCTTGACGTGCAGCGCGACCGGCTGCCAGCCCTCGCGCCCGAACTCCGCGTTGATCTCCTCGGCGACGGACTCGACGCGCGCCGTGTAGTCCCGGTACACGGCCAGGTCCTGCCGCGAGGGGTAGGCGAAGGCGATGTGCACGACCTCGCCGTGCCACTCGGGGCGCCGCTCCAGCAGCAGCCGGTAGGCGAGCAGGCCGCGCACGATGTTCTTGGACAACTCGGTGCGGTCCACGCGGACGACGGTCTTGCGGCCCGAGCCCCCGATCTGCTCGCGCAGGGCCGCCATCCGCTCCTCGACGTCGGGCCGGTGCGAGCGCTCGCGCAGGAAGTCGGCGTCGGCCCCGAGCCCGTGCACGCCGATGCGCGTCGTACGGCCCTCGAAGGTGACGGAACCGCCGTCGTCGGCGGCGCTCGCGCCGAGCACGTCCCGGCAGCAGGCGATGAACGCGTCCGCCCAGCGCCGCGTCAAGAACGCCGCCCGGTCCGCGCCCAGCACCCCGCGCAGCACCTGCGCCGCGACATCGTCGGGCAGCAGCCGGTAGTAGTCCGGCGGCGCCCACGGCGTGTGCGAGAAGTGGCCGATCCGCAGGTCGGGGCGGCGCTCCCGGAGCATGCCGGGGACCAGCGTGAGGTGGTAGTCCTGCACCAGCACGGCCGCGCCGCTCGCCGCCTCGGCGGCCAGCGCGTCCGCGAAGGCCGCGTTGTACGCCTCGTACGCGCCCCACTGCTCCCGGAAGTCCGCGTCGAACACGGGCTCCAGCGGCGTCTCGTACAGCAGGTGGTGGACGAACCACAGCACGGAATTCGCGATGCCGTTGTACGCGGCGGCGAAGACGTCGGGCGCGATGTCCAGCATCCGGACGCGCTGTCCACCGGAGTCGTCCGCCGGCAGATGGCCGCCCTGGGAGCGCCGTACGGCCTCCCGGTCGCCGTCCCCGAGCGCCGCGCACACCCAGACGGCGTCCGCCTCCGGTCCGATGGCCGACAGCCCTGAGACCAGGCCGCCGCCGCCGCGCTTGGCGGTGAGCGACCCGTCGTCGCTCCGCACGTAGGAGACCGGGCCGCGGTTGGACGCGACGAGGACCTGGGCGCCGTGCTGGTAGGCCATGTCGCGAGCCTAGCCGCTGCCGCCAGCGCTCAAACGCGCGCACACCATCCGGGCCAGTACCGGGGCTCCGCCCCGGACCCCGGTCCTCAATCGCCGGACGGGCTGAAATGCCGGTCCTCAAGCGCCGGACGGGCTGGAATGCCGGTCCTCAATCGCCGGACGGGCTGGGGTGCCGGTCCTCAAGCGCCGCCGGGCGGGCTGGAGTGCCGGGTTCTACGCTGCTCGGCGTTTCACGTACTCCGGTATTTCGGTCATCGGCGGTCGTTCCTCCGTGTCCACCGCGTGGGTCCGTGCCACGAAGCCCTGCTCGCCCCGGTCGAACTGGGTCAGTACCGGGCGCACCAAATGACCGCGCGCCAGGCGCAGTTGGGCGGTGCGGTAGATGGCCGCGGCCATCCGCCCGAGGGCCTGGCCGTCCTGGTGCCGATGGAGGCGCACCCCCACGTCGACCTGGGCGAGCGCGTCCAGGCCGACGGTGTGCAGCGCGTCGACGAGGAGGCCGAGCTCCACTCCGTAGCCGACGGGGAACGGCAGCCGTTCCAGCAGCGAGCGCCGCGCCGCGTACTCGCCGCCGAGCGGCTGCACGAACCCCGCCAGCTGCGGCCAGTGCAGATTGAGCAGCGGGCGGGCCACCAGCTCCGTGACCCGGCCGCCCTGCCCCGCGGCGTCGCCGAGCGGGCGGTCGTACATCGCCTTCACGAAGTGCACGTCCGGATCGGTCAGCAGCGGCCCGACGATGCCCGAGACGAACTCGGCGGAGAACTCCCGCAGGTCGGCGTCGACGAAGCAGACGATCTCGCCGCTGGTCGCCAGCAGCGACCGCCACAGCACCTCGCCCTTGCCGGGCAGCGCGGGCAGCCGCGGCAGCACCGCGTCCCGGTGCACGACCCGCGCCCCGGCCGCCGCCGCGACGGCGGCCGTCCGGTCCGTGGAACCGGAGTCCAGCACCACCAGCTCGTCCACCAGCGGCACGGGTCCGCCCATCAGCTCCCGGCGGATCGTGGCGACGATCGCGCCGACCGTCGCCTCCTCGTCGAGGGCGGGCAGCACCACGCTCACCGTGCCGCGCGCACCGGCGGCGCACTTCGCGGCGAGGAGCTGGTCGAGCGGGCGGTCGGCGGCGGACCAAGAGCGCTGCTTCAGCCAGTGCTCGACCTCTTCCAGCACGTCGAAAGTCTCCTTCTGCGATCCGTATGCGATCCGTATGCGAGCTGTATGCGGTCCCTATACGGTCCGCATGTGATCCATCTCGCGGTTCGGACGACTATCTCAACCGTCCGTGGCTTCGGTTACAGTCTTGAACAACGCGGACGCCCGTCGCATGTCGGGGTCGCGTGACAAATGCCTGGGCCCCGCCCAGCGCCATACCGCTCATCCAGAGGGGCAGAGGGAACGGCCCGTTGAAGCCCCGGCAACCCTCCCGCCGGTCTCGTCGAACTATTCGCGAGGCTCCCGGTGGGGAAGGTGCCAATTCCGGCTCGCGGCGAGATGCGCCGCGGGGAAGATGAGGAGAAAGGGCCTCGCCTCCATGGCTGTGCAAGCCGCAGAAACCACCGCTTCCGCCACCCCCGTCGACCTCGGTCCCGCCGTGGCGCTCTCCTGCCGCGAGTGCGGCGAGCGTTCCGCCCTCGGCCCGATTTTCGCCTGCGAGGTCTGTTTCGGGCCTCTTGAGGTCGCGTACGAGCTGCCGACGGGCGACCCGGAGGCCCTGCGCCGGCGGATCGAGGCCGGCCCCGACAACATCTGGCGGTACGCGCCGCTGCTGCCGGTCCCGGCCGACGTGGCCGGCAAGCCGAATCTGAACCCCGGCTTCACCAAGCTCGTCAAGGCCGACCGCCTCGCCCGCGAGTTGGGCGTCACCGGCGGCCTGTACGTCAAGGACGACTCCGGCAACCCGACGCACTCCTTCAAGGACCGCGTCGTCGCCATCGCCGTCGAGGCCGCCCGCGCCTTCGGCTTCACCACCCTGTCCTGCTCCTCGACCGGCAACCTCGCGGGCGCGGTCGGCGCGGCGGCGGCCCGTTCCGGCTTCAGGTCCTGCGTGTTCATCCCGCACGACCTGGAGCAGGGCAAGGTCGTCATGGCCGCGGTCTACGGCGGCGAGCTCGTCGGCATCGAGGGCAACTACGACGACGTCAACCGGTTCTGCTCCGAGCTCATCGGCGACCCGGCGGGCGAGGGCTGGGGCTTCGTCAACGTCAACCTGCGCCCGTACTACGGCGAGGGCTCCAAGACGCTCGCGTACGAGATCTGCGAGCAGCTCGGCTGGCGGCTCCCGGACCAGATCGTCATCCCGATCGCGTCCGGCTCCCAGCTCACGAAGATCGACAAGGGGCTCAAGGAGCTGATCCGGCTCGGGCTGGTCGAGGACCGCCCGTACAAGATCTTCGGCGCCCAGGCCGAGGGGTGCTCGCCGGTCTCGACGGCCTTCAAGGCGGGCCACGACGTCGTACGGCCGCAGAAGCCGAACACCATCGCCAAGTCGCTCGCCATCGGCAACCCGGCGGACGGCCCGTACGTGCTCGACATCGCCCGGCGCACCGGCGGCGCGGTCGAGGACGTCAACGACGCGCAGGTGGTGGACGCGATCAAGCTGCTGGCCCGTACGGAGGGCGTCTTCGCGGAGACCGCGGGCGGCGTGACGGTCGGCGTCACCAAGAAGCTGATCGAGAACGGGCTGCTCGACCCGGCCCTGACCACGGTCGTCCTGAACACCGGCGACGGCCTCAAGACGCTGGACGCGGTGGCGCCGACCACCGGGCCCACGGCGACGATCCGCCCCAGCCTGGACGCGTTCCGCGCCGCGGGACTGGCCGGCTGACCGCGCCCCCAGGCCCACTCCGTCCACCACCGAAGGGAACCGTCATGAGCGTAAACGTCCGTATTCCTACCATTCTCCGTACGTACACCGACGGCCGGGCCGAGGTGCCGGCGGAGGGTGCGACCGTCGCCGAGGTCATCGACTCCCTGGAGCGGAACCACCCGGGCATCGCCGCGCGCGTGCTCGACGACGCCGGCAAGCTGCGCCGCTTCGTGAACGTCTACGTCAACGACGACGACGCGCGCTTCGAGGGCGGCCTCCAGGCGCCGACGCCGGACGGCGCGGGCATTTCGATCATCCCGGCGGTCGCCGGCGGCTGCTGAGGTCGCCCGCGGCTTCTCGCGCCCTTCCCGCCACTCTTCCCGCATCGCCCCCGCTTTACTCCCGCATCGTCCCCGAATCGCCCCGGCCGGAAACGGACGGGGCGATTCCGTCTGTTGAATGGCGATACAGTTGAGGACGATCCCCCTCCGGCGTCAGTGCCGAACGCATATGAGAACCCGTCAAGTTACGTGCAAAGACTGTGTGCGAATTGTCGGTTTGGTTGCGTTATGCCCGGACCGACTTGCCCCGGATTGCTGGGAATCCTCCGCAAAGCGCCCGTCGGCCACCGCCGGAATTCTCGTCCGATTGACCTGTTGCAGACGGCATCCGTGCAGATACATTCAGCCGCGGTCGACGCGTTCCGGCGCACACCCCCACCTGTCAGGGGGTGAGGTCTGACCCAGGGTCCGCGAAGTGCGGTCCTGCGCAAGGGCCAGTAATAGGGGAGTTAGGCATGGCTCAGGGCACCGTCAAATGGTTCAACGCGGAGAAGGGGTACGGCTTCATCGCGGTCGACGGTGGTGCGGATGTATTCGTCCACTACAGCGCGATTCAGATGGACGGCTACCGCACCCTCGAGGAGGGTCAGCGAGTCGAGTTCGAGATCTCGCAGGGCCAGAAGGGGCCGCAGGCGGACATGGTCAAGCTCGCCGTCTGATCTCGGCGCGATCGACCACCGGCTCACTCACACGCGGGGCCCGTACCTTCCGGGGTACGGGCCCTTCGTGCGCCCGGAAACCGGGCCGCGCCCCGGTCGGGGTCCGGACGGCGTCCCGGTCGGGGTCCCGGTCGGGGTCCGGGCCGTGCCCCGGCCGGGGTCCGGGCGCGCCCCCGGCGGCCTCCCGATCGCGCCTCCGGGTAATGCGAAGCCGCTTGCACTCAAGGGGGGCGAGTGCTAATCATTGGGCTTAGCACTCTCCCAGTGAGAGTGACAGAACTTGGATCGGGCCGGTGAGGTCCGCACCCTGGTGGGGCAAGGAACCACAAGGGCTGCAGGCCGTCCGTCGCGGGCGCCAGCGTGATCCGGAGAAAGCCTCCCCCAAGCTCTCAGGGAGCCGGGGGGACCCCCTTCTGTCCGGGAGGACCACTTCACATGGCCAAGATCATCGCGTTCGACGAGGAGGCACGGCGCGGCCTCGAGCGCGGCATGAACCAGCTCGCCGACGCCGTCAAGGTGACCCTGGGCCCCAAGGGTCGCAACGTCGTCCTCGAGAAGAAGTGGGGCGCCCCCACGATCACCAACGATGGTGTCTCCATCGCCAAGGAGATCGAGCTCGAGGACCCGTACGAGAAGATCGGCGCCGAGCTGGTCAAGGAGGTCGCGAAGAAGACGGACGACGTCGCCGGTGACGGCACGACGACCGCGACCGTCCTGGCGCAGGCGCTGGTCCGCGAGGGCCTGCGCAACGTAGCCGCCGGCGCCAACCCGATGGCCCTCAAGCGCGGCATCGAGAAGGCCGTCGAGGCCGTCTCCGCCGCCCTGCTGGAGCAGGCCAAGGACGTGGAGACCAAGGAGCAGATCGCTTCGACCGCCTCCATCTCCGCCGCCGACACCCAGATCGGCGAGCTGATCGCCGAGGCCATGGACAAGGTCGGCAAGGAAGGCGTCATCACGGTCGAGGAGTCGCAGACCTTCGGCCTGGAGCTTGAGCTCACCGAAGGCATGCGCTTCGACAAGGGCTACATCTCCGCCTACTTCGCCACCGACATGGAGCGTATGGAGGCGTCGCTCGACGACCCGTACATCCTGATCGTCAACTCCAAGATCGGCAACGTGAAGGACCTCCTTCCGCTGCTGGAGAAGGTCATGCAGTCGGGCAAGCCGCTGCTGATCATCGCGGAGGATGTCGAGGGCGAGGCGCTGTCCACGCTCGTCGTCAACAAGATCCGCGGCACCTTCAAGTCCGTCGCCGTCAAGGCCCCGGGCTTCGGTGACCGCCGCAAGGCCATGCTCGGCGACATCGCCATCCTCACCGGTGGCACCGTCATCTCCGAGGAGGTCGGCCTCAAGCTGGAGAACGCCGGTCTCGACCTGCTCGGCCGCGCCCGCAAGGTCGTCATCACCAAGGACGAGACGACCATCGTCGACGGCGCCGGCGAGAGCGACCAGGTCCAGGGCCGCGTCAACCAGATCCGCGCCGAGATCGAGAACTCGGACAGCGACTACGACCGCGAGAAGCTGCAGGAGCGCCTGGCAAAGCTCGCCGGCGGTGTCGCGGTCATCAAGGCCGGCGCCGCGACCGAGGTGGAGCTCAAGGAGCGCAAGCACCGCATCGAGGACGCCGTTCGCAACGCGAAGGCGGCCGTCGAGGAGGGCATCGTCGCCGGCGGCGGCGTGGCCCTGCTCCAGACCGTCTCGGTCTTCGAGAAGCTCGACCTTGAGGGCGACGAGGCCACCGGTGCCGCCGCTGTGAAGCTGGCCCTGGAGGCCCCGCTGAAGCAGATCTCCGTCAACGCCGGCCTTGAGGGCGGCGTCGTCGTGGAGAAGGTGCGCAACCTGACGCCGGGTCACGGTCTCAACGCCGCGACTGGCGAGTACATCGACCTGGTCGCCGCGGGCATCATCGACCCGGCCAAGGTCACGCGTTCCGCGCTGCAGAACGCCGCCTCCATCGCGGCGCTCTTCCTCACCACCGAGGCCGTCATCGCCGACAAGCCGGAGAAGGCGGGCGCTGCCCCGGCCGGCGGCGGCATGCCGGGCGGTGACATGGACTTCTGATCCTCTTGAGGATCAGCTGCCCATAGCTGTACGGACCGAGGGCGGCACCCCCATCGCGGGGGTGCCGCCCTCGGGCGTTTCGGTGTCTCCGTCAGCCTGCTGCCGGCCGAAGCTACTGCCCGCTGAACAGTCGGTCGATCTGGCGGTCGAGGAGGGCGAGGGCCTGCTCGGGGGTGCGCTGGCCGAGGAGGACGCCGGTCTGGAGCCCGTCGGCGGTCGCGAGCAGGATCTCGGCTTCGGGGAGGGGGTCCAGATCGGCGGGAACCTGCCCTTCCCGCTGGCCCCAGGCGAGCAGGTCGGCGAGGAGCCTTTCGAGTTCGGGGGGCGCGTCGGCGGCGACGGCGGCGAGGTTCTCGTCCCAGAGGAAGCGGACGAAGTACGCCACGTACACGAGGTGCCGGGTCCGGCGCTCCTCGTCCAGCGGCAGCATCTCCATCAGGACCCCGCGCACCGCCCCGCGCGGGGTGTTCGCGTCGGCGAGCGCTTCGACGCGCTCCCGGCCGCGCCGCTCGGCGTCGCTGTTGAGGATCTCCAGCGCCGTGAGCAGCAGCCCGTCCCGGCTGCCGAAGTAGTACTGCACCAGCCGCACCGACACCCCGGCCTCCGCCGCCACCTGTCGCAGCGTGACGTCCTCCAGCCCGCGCCGCGCGGCCAGCCGCCAGACGGCCTCGGCGATCTGGCGGCGCCGCTGGTCGTGGTCGGCCTGTCGGGGCATGGGGGCGGTCCTCGGCTGTTCTGTGGGTGAGGGGTTCGTTCGGCCGCTCCACTCTAGTGGCGGGGTTGCGCTCGGTTATGGTTCGATCGTATCAATAAGAGGGTGCGATCGACGACGGGGAGGAACGAACGAATGAAGTACGTGCTGTGGCAGGTGCTGGGCATGGTCCTGGTCGCCCTGGGCGGCCAGGGGGTCATCCGGCTGCTGATCGACCAGGACAAGCCCGGGGTGCTCGGCTGGGTCCCCGGCGGCTTCGCGGCCCACCTGATCGGCTACCTCGTCGTCACGGCCGTCGGCGGCGTGCTGGCGGGCTGGGCGGCCGAGCGGGTGCAGAAGGCCAAGGCGGGGCGGTGAGGGCGGACGCTGCGGGCGCGCGGCGTCGAGGCGCGCGGACGCAGCGTCCGCTACGGATACGGGCGTACGCGGATCAGCGGGCGTACTCCTTGAGTTCCTCGGTGTCGAGGGTGATGCCTACGGGGGCGGGCAGCTCGACCGTGGCGCCGTAGTCGTACGACGGGTGCTGCCGGTACTGGCCGTTCTCCAACTCGCTGTACACGGTGAGGGTGCAGGCCTCGCGGTCAATGAGCAGGTAGACGGGGATGCCGGCGTCCGCGTAGGCGAACCGCTTCTCGTGGCGGTCCCGCTTGTCGGTGTCGGCGTCGTGGGAGGTCACCTCGACGGTCATCAGGACGCCGTCGGGCTCCGCCCACTCGCCCTGTCCCGCGAAGTGCCGACGGGGCGCGAGCGCGCCGTCCGGGCGGGCGCGGCCCTTGCGGTACGTCTCGACTCGCAGCCCTTGCTCGGGGTACAGATCCAGCTCCGGTCGGTGCTGCATGCACTGCCGCAGCAGCCACATGAAGATGGTTCCGTGGTCGCCGTCAGGCACCGGCTTGACCTCAAGCTTTCCGTCGATGAATTCAAGCGTCACTGTTTCGGGGGCTGTGTGGGCGATCTGCTCGAAGTCCTCGACTGCCATCTGGGGCTGGTCGGCGGTGCTGGGGGTCATAGGGTCGCCTCCTTCCCTACATCGTGCCCTGCTTCGGGTGCGGATGGGCCACTTGATCATGCTCATGCGTGGTTCCTCTCTGGAGAGCGGGCGGTGGCGGCACGCGCCTCATCGGCGAGAGCGCGTACGTGTGCGGGCGGGAGGGCCGGCGGGTGGCGGTCCGGCGGGGTCTCGCCCCGGCAGGGGGCGCAGACGCCGCCGGGCAGGGCCTCGGGGCGGCCGGGGGCGCGGCAGACGGTGCATTCGAGGATGCGCAGGGGCGCGGGCCGCGTGCCGTCCGGCTCCCAGGGCGGCGGGGGCGGCATCTTCGCGATGAGGCGGGCGCGGGTGAAGCCGCCCGCGTGGTGGATGCCGGGCGGCAGCCCGTCGGTGAGGGCGTGCAGGAACTGGGCGGGCGTCGCGCCGCGCGTGAACCACTCGGCCGCCAGCGCCTCCAGGGACGCGCAGTCGGCGGCGGAGAGCGTCAGGCGGGGTTCGGCGCGGCCGAGGGCGGCCAGGTGGTCGTACGCCTTGGTGCGGGTCGCTCGTTCGGGTGCGGTCCGGGGCGGGCTCTCCGCGTCGGGTACGTTCCCGGCGCGGAACGCCATCCACCAGGCGTCGTCCCGTGCCGTACGCGAGAAGTACGTGCGCGTGACCCAGCGCGGGCTGCCGTCCTCGCTCCAATGGTGCTCGGCGACGCGGCGCAGGTGACCGGCTTCCGACAGGCGGCGCAGGGCAGTGCGCAGGGCGCACTGCCCGTAGTCCGGCAGCACTTTCGCCAGGGTCTTCACGGAGATGTCCGCACCGTCCGGCAGCCGGTCGAGGTACGCGGCCACGGACGCCTCGCGACGCGGGAGATGCGCGAAGTCGTGTGCTGTGCCGGGGAGTTGGGCCGGTGCGCTGCGCTTGCCGTAGCCGGCGCTCGCCATCGGGTGTGCGGCAGGGGAGGGGGTGGCGTTAAAGTCTTCGGTAGCCATGAGATCGGGCCTTAACGATCTTGTAGGTCAGACCCCGGACGTGTGTTGGTAGCACCGGCCGGGGTCGTTTGTTGTCGCGAACGCTAAACCGTCATTACCCGTCGTGGCAAGTCGATCGCATGGAGTTATCTCCGCTGCTATGCGGCGGAGTTGGGCGGGTGGTGGGTACTACCCGCCCAGCCATTCCTTGGAAAGAGCGCCCGAAATACGGGGCTTGAGCTCCGGGGCCCGGGGATGCGGGCCCCGGGCGTTTTCAGGCGGGGCGCTCGGCCATGACGACCACGCTCGGACCGGTCTGTTCGTCGGCCGGGAGCCGGAGCTCGGCGACCGGGCGCAGACCGGCCCGCTCGATCAGGTCCACGAACTGTTCCGGCCGCCATTTGTGCGTAGTCCAGTTGACCGGCACTCCGCCATAAGCCTCGGTACGCGCCAAGTCCTCGTCGCCGACGTGCGTTCCGGTGATGAAATGGCCGCCCGGTTTCAGGGCGCGCGCGAACATGGCGAGTACCTGCGGAAGGACATCGCGGGGCAGATTGAAAAGCGACCACCATCCGAGCACGCCGCCCAGCGAATCTTCCGCGAGGTCCAGGTCGGTGGCGGAGGAAATGCTGAAGCGGCATTCCGGGTGCAGTCGGCGCGCGTTCTCGATCATGCGCGGGGAGAGGTCCACCCCGGATACGTCGACTCCGCGTTCCGCGAGGTAGGCGGTCACCGTTCCGGGCCCGCAGCCGACATCGAGAACGGGCCCGAGCTCGCCCACCGTGTCCGCGAACGCGTCGATCGACGCCTTGAGCCAGGGATGGCGGCGAATGTCGCCCATTCCCGTCGTCGCCACCATGTGGGCGTAATTGTCGGCCACTCGGTCATAGGACTCACGGACCGTGTCGAGATCTGCTGGACGGTCGATTGGGTGTGTGCGCATCGGCCAACACTATCGGCCGGGGGGCGGGGCGACGGCTATCGTCAAAGTGCTTATGGGGGACGGGAATTCGGGGGAAATGCCGCCGTTGGGGATGGGGATGGGGATGGGGATGGGGATGGGGTTGGGGGGCGGCTCGGGGTGGATCTGCTGGCTGGGTCTGGGGTCTGGGCCTGGGGCGGATGCGGTTCGGCGTCGACGGCAGGGCCTGGGGGTCAGTCCGGGGGTGTGTCGGTGAGCAGGCGGATGCCGTCGATCAGCGCCTGGGCCTGCTCGTCGGGCCAGTCCGCGATCCGGTCCGCGAGGTGCCGGGCCAGCCTGTCGTGGAGCTCGGTGGCCGCGGCGCGGCCTTCGGGCGTCAACGCGAGCAGGGTGGCCCGGCGGTCGCGGGGGTCGGGGCTGCGTTCGAGCAGGCCCGCGGCTTCGAGCCGGTCGGCGTAGCGGCTCGCCCCGGACCGGTCGATCCCGACCTCGTCGGCCAGCCGTGCCGCCGATTGCGGTCCGAGCCGGTCCAGCCCGCTGAGCATCGGGTAGGTCTGGCGGTCGACGCCCGGCGGCGCTGACGCCAGGGCCGCGTTGTAGAGCGCGCTCCGGTTGCGCCGCAGCAGCAGCCGTCCCAGCGCTTGCTCAAGGTCCCGTGCCAGATCCGCGTGTGCCATCCACTCATGATACGTGCGAAGTGCACGGAATGAGCGTAGGGTTGTTGCGTGCGAATCGCACGCATTTACCTAGGGGGTCTCATGGTCATAGGTCGCGACACCGGCCGGAGCGGGCGAGGGCGCCGAGCGGCCGACCGGCGCGCGGCGGGCACGGACCGAGGGGGCACGGGCCGAGGGGGCGCGGACCGAGGGAGCGCGGTGATGGCCGCGAGGCGTCGCGGGGCGCTGATCGGGCCGGTGCTGGTGCTGGCCACGCTGGTCTCCAGCATCATCAGCTCGTTCGGCGCTCCGCTGATCCCCACTGTCGCTCGGGACTTTCACGCGTCGCTGAGCACGGCGCAGTGGTCGCTGACCGTGGCGCTGCTGGTCGGCGCGGCGAGCTCGCCGGTCCTGGGCCGGCTCGGCGACGGCCCGCGGCGGCGGGTGACGCTGCTCGGCGGCTTGGCCGTGGTCACGGCGGGCGGTGCCGTGGCCGCGCTGGCGGGCGACTTGGGGACGCTGCTCGTCGGCCGCGGACTACAGGGCGTCGGGCTGGGGCTGGCACCGTTGGCGATGGCCACCGCTCGGGACGAACTGCCGCCGGCCAAGGTCGCGCCGATGATCGCGCTGTTGTCGGTGTCGGCGGGGGCCGGCCTCGGCGCCGGTTACCCGATCAGCGGGTTGCTCGCCGAGGCGTGGGGGCTGGCGGGTGCGTACTGGTTCGGCGCGATCGTGTCGGGCCTCGCGTTGGTCTGCGTCGCCGTGGTCGTACCGTCGAGCGCGGGGCGCGGCACCCCTGAACGGCTCGACTACGTCGGCGCGGTGCTGCTCGCGTCGGCGCTGGTCACCGCACTGGTGGCAGTGGCGGAGGGGACGCAGTGGGGCTGGGGCTCGCCGACGATCATCGGGCTGCTGGCCGCCGGGGCGGTGCTCTTCGCGGTGTGGGCCGTGCAGCAACTGCGCACCGGGAATCCCCTGGTCCAACTGCGCCTGCTGCGCCATCCCTCCGTACTCTCCGCCGACGCCTGCGCCATGGTGCTCGGCGTCGCGATGTACATGGTGCTGTCGGGGGCGACGGAGTTCGTACAGTCGCCGCGCTCGGGCGGGTTCGGGTTCTCCGCGTCCGCCGTCGTGGCCGGTCTCGTCCTCATCCCCCTGTCCTTCTTCATGCTGATCAGCTCCCGCACCCTGCCCACCTTGGTGAAACGCGTGGGAATCCGGGCGGTACTGGCGCTGGGCTGCCTCGTAGCCGCGCTGGGCTGCGCGTTCTTCGCCGTCTTCCATGACGCCCTGTGGCAGACCTTTGTCATGACGGGTGTCCTGGGCGTGGGGCTGGGCACCACCTTCGCCGCGATTCCCGGCGTGATCGTGCGGGCGATCCCCGCCCGGGAGACGGGCAGCGCCATGGGCTTCTACCAGGTGGTCCGCTTCACCGGCTTCTCCCTGGGCAGCGCGCTCGCCGCCACCGTCCTGGCCGCTCACGTCGGCGGCGACGGCCGGCCGACGGTGGGCGGCTACACCATGGTGCTGTGGATCTCCGCCGGCTTCTGCGTCACCGCCGCCGCCGTGGCCTGGTTCCTGCCCGCCCGGTCCGCGCAGCGGGATCGGGGTGCGAACTCGGAGGGAACGGGCGGGTTCCGGCGGCGTGCTACGCGGGGCGCGCCGGGCAGTCCAGCCGCCAGGTCACGTTGATTCCGCTGCCGGCGGGGGGTGCGGGCTGGGCCGCCGGTTCGCGGTGGGTCTCGGTGAAGCCCAGGCGGCGCGGTATGGCGGCGCTGGAGGCGTTGGCCGAGTCGTGCGTGATCTCCAGGTACTCCACGTCCGGCAGGGCGAACATCTCGGTGACCAGGGCCGCCGCCGCTTTCGTGGCGATGCCCCGGCCGGTGGCGGCGGGGTGCAGCCAGTAGCCCAGGCAGCGGCCCCGGGGCTCGGGCGCGCGGTAGCTCTGGCACATCCCGATGGGAACGCCGTCCTGGGTGATGGCGTAGTTGAAGACTTCGCCGGTGGCCCATTTCGACTCGGAGTTCGCGAGGAGGGTTCGGGTGCTCTCCTCGCTGTGTCCGGCGGCCCACGGTTCCCAGGGGAGCAGATGCTCCAGGGACTCCTCGATCAACTGGAAGGCGGGGGCGAAGTCCTCCTGCCCCCGCCAGCGTCTCAGGACGAAGTCCCCGCACTCGATGAGCTGACTCGGTCGCGCCATGGCGGTCATGATTGTTCGCGGAGTGCCGATCCGCAATCGGTCCGGGGCGTGCCCCGCTATCGCGGCGCGGCGGTCGCGAACACGCCCCGCACGGCCGTGCCGTCCGGCCAGGTCCACCCGGCGACCACCGAGCATGCGGACGGCCGCGGTGCGTCCTCCGCCGGTCGCAGGACGCGGTTGACCCGAGCGCCGGTCCCGGCGCTCGGAGCGGCCCCGTGCACGGTGACCGTCGGGTCGGGGGTGTCGCTCTCGCTCTGCCGCTGCGGCGCCGACTCGCCGCGCAGGAGTGCGGACAACTGCCCCATCAGTACGGGGTCGTGGACGCCGTCGTAAATCCAGCGCGTGCCCAGCACCCCATGTTCGGAGGTGCCGATCAGCGCCTCGTCGGGGGCGTCGGGCAGTGCCGAAGCGCGGTAGGCCATCGGCACCAGATACGCCACCGGCTCCTGCCCTGCGGTGTCCACCGCGACCATGAACTCGATGCCGACCGCGCCCTCCGGGTCGTCCAGCCGGAACCCGCCGGCCTTGGCAAGTTCCGGTGTCGCCGACGCGTCGCCCGCGTACCAGCTCTGCTTCGGCAGCCAGCCGGTGAGCAGTTCCAGCTTGGTGGGCTTCATGGTGGTGCGGTAGACGGTTGCCATGCAAGCTCCCTCACGCGAAGGTCCGGGCAGTCCTGCAACTCCCCTGCTCATCAGATGAGATCAGATATTCGGCTGCCCGGCGTAGCGCAGGATGCGCTGGATGTCCCAGAGGTGGTGGCGCCCGCAGCCGTCACCAGGGTTTCCGTACAGACTCGCGCCTCACTGCTCCATGGGCCCCCCTAGGAGTTGTCTTCAAATGTCACGCCCACATCAGGAGCGAGGCGAGGGTGACGGCTGCTTGGTAGGACTCGGCGGTCTTGTCGTAGCGAGTGGCGATGCCGCGCCATTGCTTGAGGCGGTTGAAGCAGCGTTCCACCACGTTGCGCTGCTTGTAGAGCTGCTTGTCGAAGGCCGGCGGGCGCCCGCCCCGGCTGCCGCGATGGAGCCGGTTGCGGATCTGGTCGGCCCGTTCGGGGATGGTGTGGCCGATGCTGCGGCGTCTGAGCCAGGCGCGGATGGCCTTGGAGCTGTAGCCCTTGTCGCCCAGGACGTGGGCGGGCCGGACCCGTGGCCGTCCCGAGCCTGTGCGGGGCACCCGTATCGCCTCCATCACGGCGGTGAACTGGGTGCAGTCGTTGGTGTTCCCGCCGGTGACGGTGAAGGCGAGCGGGCGGCCCGCCGCGTCGCAGGCCAGATGGATCTTGCTGGTCAGGCCGCCCCGGGAGCGCCCGAGTCCGGGGGGCTGGCGCCCCCTTTTCGGGCCCCGGCAGCGTGCTGGTGGGCGCGGACGACGGTGGAGTCGACCGAGACGAGCCAGCCGATGTCCCCGGCCACGTCCGCCTGCGCCTGGGCGGCCCGCAGCATCCGCTCGAAGGTGCCGTCCAGGGCCCAGCGCCGGAAACGGGTGTGCAGCGTGGCCCACGGGCCATACCGTTCGGGCACATCCCGCCAGGCCGTGCCGGTACGGAACTTCCACACGATCCCGTTGAGCACCGCGCGGTCATCCACCCGCTTACGGCCCCGCGAAGACCGGGGCAGCAACGGCCGGACGAACTCCCACTCGGCATCGGACAACTCATGACGACGTATCACCCAGCCATGATCCAACACTCAAGATCATTTGAAGACACGACCTAGACCGCCGCCGGTTCGCCCTCCGTGGCGGTAGTCGCCACCGCGGGGGGTTCCGTGGCGGCAGTGCCCGCAGCGCCCCCTTCCGCCTTCGGCTCGTTCAGCTCCGTGAGCATCTGCTTGCTGAAGCCGAAGAAGTACGTGGCCACGAACCCCACGACGTACCCGGCCACCAGCCCCGCCGCGTAGATCGCGACCGTCGTCCCCAAGCCGTGGTCGCCCTTGAGGAGGGGGAACAGGGCCCAGCCGGACGGGCCGATGGCGGTGGAGCCGACCGCGTCGCCGAGCTGGTTGAAGAGTCCGATGAAGCCGCCGCCGAACGCGCCGCCGACGCACGCCGTGATGAAGGGGCGGCCCAGCGGGAGCGAGACCCCGTAGATGAGGGGTTCGCCGACGCCCAGGAAACCGGCCGGGAGCGCCGACTTGATCGTCTTGCGGATCGACTCGTTGCGCGGCAGCCGCAGATAGACCGCCACGGCCGCGCCGACCTGGCCCGCGCCCGCCATGGCCAGGATCGGCAGCAGGACCGTGAAGCCCTGCTGCTGGATCAGTGTGGTGTGGATGGGGATCAGGGCCTGGTGCAGACCGAGCATTACCAGCGGCAGGAAGAGGCCGCCGAGCACGAAGCCCGCGCCCGCGCCGCCGTTGGCCAGCAGCCAGTTGGCGAAGTCGCCGATGGCGGTCGAGACCTCGCCCGCGACGAACATCAGGCCGAAGATCGTGACCAGCCCGGAGACCAGCACCGTGAGCGTCGGCGTGACCAGCACGTCCAGCGACTCCGGCACCCACTTCCGGCACTGCTTCTCCACGAACACGGCGAGCAGCGCCGCGCCCAGCGCGCCCAGCACGCCGCCCTGGCCCGGCGCGAGCTTCTGGCCGAAGGCGCTGACGTTCTGCACGCCCGCGAAGACGATGATCGCCGCCACCGCCCCGCCGAGAATGGGCGTCCCGCCGAACTCCTTCGCCGTGTTGTAGCCGACGAACACCGCGATCAGCGACATGAACCCGGACGCGATGGCCGTCAGCGCCGGGACGATGCCCGGCAGCCAGCCCAGGTTGGCCAGCAGGCCGTTGATGCCCGCCACGATGCCGCAGCCGATGAGCGCCGGGATCAGCGGCACGAAGATGTTCGCGATCCTGCGGAGGAAGAGCTTGACCGGCGTCGCGTTGCGGGCCTTCTGGCGGTTCTTGATGGCCGCGCCCTGGGCCGCCAGTTCGTCGGCCGTCGTGGGGTGGGAGGGCGGAGCGGGGTCCGTGGCCGACGGGCCGGCGGTCGGCGACCCCGGATTCGGCTCCGTATTCGGCTGCGAATCCGGCCCCGTATGGGGATCCGTATTCGGCTGCGTACTGGGCTGCGTGGTCGGCTGCGGATTCGGCCGCGGCGCCGGTGCAGCCTTACGCTCCTCCGCCACCAGCGCCTCGAACTCCGGCGTGACCCTCGCGACCGTGCCCGGCCCGAGCACGATCTGGTACGTGTCGTCGTCCACCACCCCCATGACGGCGGGCAGCGCCTTCAGCTCCTCCTCCCGCACCAGGGAACGGTCCCGGAGCGAGAGGCGGAGGCGGGTCATGCAGTGGGCGATGGTGTCGATGTTCCCGGCGCCGCCGACGAGCGGGAGGATCGCGGCGGCGGTGGCGCGGTTCTTGTCGTCTGTTGCCATGGTGCGGGTGCCTTGTTCTGGTGCGGGGCCCGCGCGATGGACTCGCGGGGCCGGGGTTTCGGGGCCCGGGGAGGCCGGGCCCGGTAGCCGTCAGGCCATCGACGCGTGCAGCGCCGCACGCAGATGACCGCCGGATTCGGCGAGGAGGCGGGCGGCCGTGGGGCCGTCCACGCCGCCGAGAATGCAGAGGATCGCGTTCTTCACCTCCCCGCCCGTCGCGGCCAGCGCCGTCTCGATCTCGGCGTCGGCGGCCCCGGTCGCCAGCGCGACGATGCGCCGGGAACGGGCCCGCAGCTTCTCGTTGGAGGCCCGCACGTCGACCATCAGGTTTCCGTAGGTCTTGCCGAGCCGGATCATGGTGATCGTCGAGAGCATGTTCAGAACGAGCTTCTGCGCCGTGCCCGCCTTCAACCGGGTCGATCCGGTGAGGAGTTCGGGGCCGACGACCACCTCGATGCCGTGCTCGGCGGCGGCCGCCAGCGCCGAGTCCGGGTTGCAGGACAGCCCGATGGTGAGCGCCCCGGCCCGGCGGGCGTGCTCGACGGCCCCGATCGCGTACGGCGTGCGACCGGAGGCGGAGACGCCGACGACGGTGTCCTCGGCGGTCAGCGCGAGCGCGTCGAGGTCGGCCGCCGCCAGCTCCTTGCTGTCCTCGGCCCCCTCGACGGCCGTGACCATGGCCGACGGGCCGCCCGCGATGAGCCCGACGACCTCGGTCGGGTCGGTGTTGAAGGTGGGCGGGCACTCGCTCGCGTCGAGGATGCCGAGCCGCCCCGCCGTGCCCGCGCCCGCGTAGACCAGCCGGCCGCCGCGCCGCATCCGGGCGGCGGTGGCGTCGATGGCGGCGGCGATGCGCGGCAGTTCGGCGGCGACGGCGGTGGGGACGGTGGCGTCCTCACCGTTCATGATCTTCGCGATGTCGAGGGTGGGGAGCCGGTCGATCTCCGCCAGGTCGGGGCGGAACGCCTCGGTGGCGAGCGTGTCGAGCTGGGCGCGCAGCTGCGCGTAGTCGGTGGTGGACGCGGAGGGGGTCATGGCAGTGCGGCTCTTTCTCTGCTGGCGGCGTCTCTTGTACGGGTTGCTTCCACGCGGGCCTGCACGGGGCCGCGGGGGCTGTGCGGGTTTGCGCGAGTGGGGGCCGGGGTCGGGGCGGGCGTCGCGTACGGGCGGGGCGTGCCGTCCGGAGTTCGCGCCGTCCATAGCCCGTGCCGTGGCTGCCGACGCCGTACGCGGGGGCGTACGGCGCGTGGGGCGTGTCCGTCGGCGTACGTACGGACCCGCCTCAGCGGCCCGCGCGTGGGTCGCGGCGGTGGGCCAGCGCCTCGTACGAGGCCGACAGTGCGGGCGCGGCCGTCTCGTACGTACGCTGTGCCACCCCTATGAACAGGCAGTCCACGACGAGGAGCTGGCTCGTGCGGCTCGACATGGCGGCCGGGCGCAGCTCGCTCTCGCGGGCGGTGGAGGTGGTGAGGATGTGGTCCGCGTACTGCGCGATCTCCCCGTCCGGGCGGCCCGTGATCGCGACGGTGGTGGCCCCGTGGTCGAAGGCCGCGCGCAGCGGCTCTATGACGTCGGCCGTCCGCCCGGAGTGCGTGATGGCGATGGCGACGTCCCCGGCGCGCAGCTGCACGGCGTTGGTGACCGCCAGGTGCAGGTCGGAGTGGGAGTGCGCGATGAGCCCGATGCGCAGCAGCTTCTGCACGAGGTCCTGGCCGACCAGGCTGGACGCGCCGATGCCGTACACATCGATGCGGCGGGCCCCGACGAGCGCGCCGATCGCGGACTCCAGCTGCGTGGTGTCGAGCCCGGCGGCGGTGTCGGCGAGGCACTGCTGTTCCTCGTGCGCGAGCTTGGCGACGACGTCCGTGATGGTGTCGTCGACGGCGATGTCGGCGGTGACGGCGGGGGCGCGGCCGGCCGCCTGCTGCGCCGCCAGGGCGGCGAGGGCGAGCCGCAGGTCGCGGTAGCCGGGGTAGCCGAGGGCGCGGGCGGTCCGGACGACCGTGGCCTCGCTGGTGCCCGTACGCTCCGCGAGTCCGGTGACGGTGAGCGCGGCGCAGCCCGCCGGGTCGTGCGCCACGGCCTCGGCGACGCGCTGCATGGAGCGGGTCATGGACGGCCCGAGCGTGCGGACCCTGGCCGCCAGGGTCGCCGGGGGCGGCGGTGTGGAACCTGCTGCGAAAGTTTCTTTCAGGCTGCTGCTCACACGTGAAAGGTATTTTCACGACGGGGCGGCGTCAACCCCCTGTGGATATCGAGGCGAACGGGACTTTGGCCCCGAGTGGGGCGTCCGGGCGACAATGGAGGGCATGGAGCTCGAACAGTCATTGCACGCGGCGCGGGCGCTCATCCTCGCCGACCTGGTAGCGGGCGACGTGGCCGAGGCCGACGTCGTGTCGCTCGTGGAGGACGCCGTCGCGCACCGCCGGTGGTGGGTCGAGCAGTGGCCGCAGGGCGTCGAGTTCGTGGCCGGGCTCGTCGCCCAGGACGTACAGGACGCGCTGCTGGAGCGGTACGGGCGGTGGCCGCTGTGCCCGGTCTGCGTGGGCGAGGGCAACCCGCACGCGCTGGACATCGAGCCCGAACTGGGGCCGGACCCGCACTGGGTCTGCGGCAAGGCCGGGGTGGTGGTCGCGCCCGTCGGACGGCTCGGGCGGGGCCCCGGAGGCGGGTCCGGTGACTGGCCCGGCGACCGGCCCGGCGGCGGGCTCTCATGACCGTATACGTCGACCCGCCGACCTGGCCGGGGCACGGGCGGATGTGGTCGCACCTGGTCAGCGACGTGTCGTACGACGAACTGCACGCCTTCGCGGCGGGCATCGGATGCCCGCCGCGCGCCTTCGACCGGGACCACTACGACGTGCCGTCGACGCGGTACGCGGACGCGGTGCGGGCGGGGGCGGTGGAGGTCGGCAGCAAGGAGCTGCTGCGGCGGTTGACGGAGGCGGGGCTGCGGCGGGCGAAGGGCCGGGGGTGAGCCGGGGCCGAGGGCCGGGGGGTGAGCCGGAGGCGGGCCGGGGGCCGGGGGCCGGGGGGTGAGATGCGCCCCCGGCCCCTGCCCTTAACAGCGGTCGGTCCGCCTCAGTCGGTCGCGGTCGCGGTCGCGGTGGCGCAGGCGGAGGCCGGCTTCTCCAGCGACGGCGTCGTCGCGTGCGCGGTCTCCGCCGAGGAGGCCACCAGCCGGGACGACGACGTGCCCGTGGTGCTCGCGCGGTGCAGGCGCGAGGCCACCGCCGTCGTGCACACGGCGACGCCCGCCAGCGCCGCGCCCGTCCAGGCCACCGCCGGGTAGCCCCAGCCCGCGCCGATGACGAGGCCGCCGAGCCAGGGGCCGACGGTGTTGCCGATGTTGAACGCGGCCGTGGTGGTCGCTCCCGCCAGGGTCGGCGCGGCGGCGGCGACGTTGAACATGCGGGCGTTGAGCGCGGGCGCGGTCGTGAAGGCGGAGACGCCGAGCATCAGGGCCAGCACCACGGCGGCCGGCGCGCTGTGCGCGGTGAGCGCCAGGACGGCGAGGACGACGGTGGAGGCGGTGATGCCCGCGTACATCGTGCCGAAGAGGTGGGCGTCGGCGATGCGGCCGCCGACGGCGGTGCCGATCAGCGCGCCGACGCCGAAGAGGGCCAGCACCATCGGCACCAGGCTCTCCTTCATCCCGGCGGTCTCGGTGAGCAGCGGCGCGAGGTAGGAGAAGAGGCAGAAGACGGCCGCGCCGTTGAGCGCGGTGGCCGTGAGCGCGAGCCACACCTGGCGGTCGCGGTAGATGGACAGTTCGGTACGGAGCCGGGGCGCGTCCGCGCCGGTGGCGGGCTTGGTGCGCGGTACGAGCAGGATCACGCCGACGAGGCCGATCAGCGACAGTCCGGCGACCGCCCAGAACGCCGAACGCCAGCCCGCGTGCTGCCCGAGGAACGCGCCCGCCGGCACGCCGGCGATGTTCGCGATCGACAATCCGCCGACCATCACGGCCATGGCGCGGGCCCGCGCGGTGACCGGCACCAGCGACACGGCGACGGCCGCGCCCACGGCCCAGAACCCGGCGCAGGCCAGCGCGCTCACCACGCGGGAGACGAAGAGGATCGCGTACGAGGGGGACAGCGCGCCGACGACCTGTCCCAGGCCGAATATGGCGAGCAGGGCTATCAGGGTCGTGCGGCGGGGGAGTTTCAGGGTCGCCGCAGCGAGTGCGGGCGCGCCGACGACCATGCCGACGGCGAAGGCGGAGACCAGGAGGCCGGCCTGGGGGATGGATACGCCCATGTCGCGTGCCAGGGGCTGGAGCAGCCCGGACAGCATGAATTCTGAGGTTCCAAGTGCGAAGACGGAGAGCCCGAGGACGTATACGGCCACGGGCATGCTGGACTTGCCGGCGTTCGGCATGGCGTTGGGCATATTGAGAGCCAGCGTTGGCGATGGGGCGGAGTATTCCCTCTGGGGCGATCGCCAGGGGAATGGGGAATCCCCTCAGTGGGCTGAGAGCAACTCCAGCTCGGTGGTCATGTTGCGGCGCGCGGCGTGTTCCCAGCGGTCGTACCCCTGGGGGGTCCGGAAGAGGCGCTCCAGGGCGAGGAGCTGCCGGAGTACGGCCGCCCGCCCCTCGCGGAACGCGTCGTCGGGGACGAAGCCGTACTCGGCGCGTACGGCCGCCGCGTAGGCCGCGTACTCCTGCGGGGCCCCGGCGAGCACCGCGAGGTCCGCGTCGCACAGAACCGCGCCGTCGCGGTCGTCGGGCTCCGGGGCGTGGGTGGCGGTGAGGCGTACGAGGCGGGCGACCTCGGCCGTACGGGCCGCGTCGAAGCCCAGTTCCGGGAGGGCGCGCTCGGCCAGATGGGCGCTGCGCTCCTCGTTCTCGGAGCGGTCGGGGCGGTAGACGGCGTCGTGGAACCAGGCGGCGAGCGCCACGGCGGCGGGGTCCTCGGCATGGGCGGACAGCTCGTCGACGCGGTCGAGGACGACGGCGAGGTGGTCGGTGGTGTGGTAGCGGCGCTGGGGCTCGGCCCAGCGGGCGAGGAGGTTCTCGCCGTACGGGCGGGGGTCGGGCCCGTCGGCGCCGCCACGGGCCGACGCGACCAGGTCGGACCAGCGCGCGAGGAGCGCGGGGGAGGGGCCGGACGGGTGCTCGGTGGAGGCTGCCATGAGTCAATTGTGGGGTACAGCTTTCGCTGCCGGTCGCGGTTGTGGCACGCTGTGCTACATGTCTAGACCAATGCTTGAGGTGATCGCCCTCAGCACGGAGGACGCGATCGCGGCCGAGGCCGGAGGGGCGGACCGCCTCGAACTGGTCTCCGACATGGCCGCCGACGGCCTGACCCCCGCCCGCGAGACCTTCGCCGCCGTGCGCGCCGCCGTCTCCATCCGGGTGCGCGTGATGCTGCGCGCCACGGACAGCTTCTCGGCCGGAGACGCCGGGGCGCTGGACGCGCTCTGCGCCACGGCGCGGGCGCTGCGCGAGGAGGGCGCCGAGGAGTTCGTCTTCGGCTACCTGACGCCGGACGGGCGCGCCGACCTGGCGGCGGTGGACGCCCTCACCGAGGCCATTGGGCCTGCGGCCCGCTGGACGTTCCATCGGGCCGTGGACCGCGCCGCCGACCGTGATGCCCTGCGCAAGCAGCTCGCCGACCAGCCCGGGCTGGACACCTACCTCACGGCGGGGTCCCCGACAGGCGTCGGCGACGGCCTGGAGACGCTGCTCGCCGAGCAGACCCGGCGCGTCGCCGGCGACCCCGGCTACGAGCCGCAGATCCTGGTCGGCGGCGGACTGCGACTCCCGCACGTACCGGTACTGCGCGCCGCCGGCGTCGACGCCTTCCACATCGGCGCGGCATCACGGCCTTCGGGCTGGGAGGCACCGGTGGACACTGAGGCTGTACGGGTCTGGCGCCAGGCGCTGGACGCGCTGGACGCTTAGCGCGTCCGTTTGCGACCGACCCGGCGGGGGCGGGCGCTCCTGTGCCCTCAAACGCCGGGCGGGCTTGATGTGGCTGGGCTTGGCACGGTTGCGCGCGCCGGTGGAATCGACCGCTCCTGTGCCCTCAATCGCCGGGCAGGCTTGGTGTGGCCGGGCTCGGTGCGATGGCTCGCGGCGGTGGGTCCGCGCGTTCCTGTGCCCTCAAACGCCGGGCGGGCTTGATTGTGGTGCGGCTTGGTCTCTGCCTGCCCGCCCGGCGGGGCAGGCATCAGGTTGCTGTCAGTTGGGGCGGCAACGGTGTTGCGTGGATGACTGTCAGGCCTGATACCGCTCGGGTCAGGGATACGTACAGGCGGCGGAGGCCGGTGCGTTCGTCTGGTTCGCCGTTGACGACGGCGGAGGGTTCGTCGAGTACTACGTAGTCGTATTCGAGGCCCTTGGCGAGGGTGGCCGGGACCAGGGTGAGGCGGGCCTCGGGGGAGGTTTCCTCGCCGGGGGTGAGGGCGGTCAGGCCCGCGTCCGCCAGGGCAGTGGACAGTGCGGGCAGGCGGGAGTCCGCGGCGATCAGGCCGATGGAGCCCTCCTTGGCGAGAGCCTCCCGGCAGGCGGCGATGACGGAGGCGTCGAGGTCGTCGGGGGCCACCGCCCGTACCGCGAAGTCGCCCGCCGCCTCACGGATCGAGGTGGCCTCGGCCAGGCCGGGGGCGATGGCGGGGAGCAACCGCGAGGCGTACGCGATGACTTGGCGCGGTACGCGGAAGCCCTGCGTCAGCTCCTCGACCGTCGCGTCCGACTTGCCGAGATGGGCCAGCGCCTCCTCCCAGCTGTTCGTCGCCCACGGAGTGGTGCCCTGCGCCAGGTCGCCGAGGATCGTCGCGGAACCCGTCGTGCAGCGCCGCCCCACCGCGCGGTACTGCATGGGGGAGAGGTCCTGCGCCTCGTCGAGTACGACGTGGCCGAGGGAGTGCGTACGGGCGATGAGGTCCTGGGCCTCGTCGATCAACACGGCGTCCGCGGCCGACCACTTGGCGGACTTCGGGCTGCGCGCCGGCTTGGCCCACAGGATCTCCTTCTGCTCCTCCGGCGAGAGCAGACCGTCCGCGTGTTCCGCCAGGAACTCCGCGTCGCCCAGCAGCCGCAGCACCAGCTTCGCCGGATCGACCGGCGGCCAGACCGCCTTGACCGCGGCCTTCACCGCCGCGTTGCGCGCCACGGAGTCCTGCACCCGGTCGTCGGGGGCCTCGCCGGCCTCCTCCATCCGTACGAGCACGGCGTGCGCGATGCGCTGCGGCAGGGCCTCGCGGGCGGCCCCGTACCGGATGTCGCGCGCCAGCAGCTCCTCGACCATCTCCTCCACCTCGTACGCCGGTACGCGCCAGCGCCGCGAGCCGCGCACCACGACCACGGCCTCCGTCGGCATCGTCACCCCGGAGCGCACCGCGCGCCGCAGCACCTGCGCCATCCGCGCGTCGCCCTTGATGCGGGCCGCGGTGGCCGGGTCCGTGCCGCGCACCTCCACGTGGGCGACGAGGTCGTCGACGGTCGCCTGGGCGACGTTGAGTTCGCCGAGGGCCGGGAGGACCTGCTCGATGTAGTGCAGGAAGGAGCGGTTCGGGCCGATGACGAGGGTGCCGGAGCGCGCGAGGCGGTCACGGTGCGCGTACAGGAGGTACGCGACGCGGTGCAGGCCGACGGCGGTCTTCCCGGTGCCGGGCGCGCCCTGTACGCACACGGTGCCGCCGATTCCCGCGCGTACGATCTCGTCCTGCTCCGGCTGGATCGTCGCGACGATGTCGCGCATCGGGCCGACGCGCGGCCGCTCGATCTCGCTCTGGAGCAGCTTGCTCGACTGCTCGGCCTCGGAGCGGTCGGTGAGGTGCTCGTCCTCGTACGCCGTCAACTCGCCGCCCGTGTAACCGAAGCGGCGGCGCAGCCGCACATCCAGCGGGTTGTTCTTCGACGCCTGGTAGAAGGGCTGGGAGACGGGGGCGCGCCAGTCGATGACCATCGGGTCGCCGTCCGCGTCGTGGACGTGCCGGCGGCCGATGTAGAACTGCTCGCCCTCCGCGCCCTCGGCCAGCTCCATGCCCGGCGCGTGCCCGTAGTCGAGGCGGCCGAAGAAGAGCGGGGTGTGGGCCAGGTCGGCGAGCGCCTTGATCCGGTCCTCGATCTGGCTCTGCAGAACCTCGGCGTTGACCCAGTTCGCCGTGACGTCCTTGATGTCGAGGGACTCGACGTCCGCGCGCATGGCGCGCAGCGCGGCACGGGACGCGGTGAGGTGGGCGCGTTCCCGGTCGAGGGGGTTGGACTCAGGGCCCGAGGCCTGGCCTTCGGCGGGTTCCTGGCCGCTTTTCCGGCCCTGTTCCTGGCCTTCGGCGGGGTCCTGGCCCTGTTCCTGGGCGTGCGAGAGCACGGTGCTGCCTCCGTCTGTGAGTGGGTAGCGAGCGGGATACCGGCCGGTTTCCGTCCGGACGGAGGCGCTCCCGGTGGTGCGGTGGCGCGGGAGGCGGGAAGTCGGCGATTGTAGTCAGCACGGATGCGGGGCGCGAATGATTTTTGAAGACCTGGCCGGGCCCCGGTCCGTGATGGGTCCGCCGGCCTCAGGGGCGCCGTCCCTCTCCCGTAGGGGGGCGCATGGGCCTGTGGTCGTACGGACGCGCGGCCGTGGTTACACCGGCAGGCCGATGTGGTGCGGCCCCGCGAAAACCATGATGGAACACATGAGCACCGCAACCTTCACCCACACAGGCCAGGGCGCCCGCCGAGGTGCCAACGTCGACTCCGCCGCAGTTCAGCAGCGCCACGGGCTGGGCGGCACGCTCCGTGCGATCAAGGTTTTCGCGGGGGCGGCGATCAGCGTCGTCCTCCTCGGGGACTACGCGGACGAGAAGTCGGAAGTCGGAAGTCGGAAGTAGGAAGTAGGAAGTAGCAGGATGACCAGGGGCGCCCGCCCCCTCACCTCCTGCCGGCGTCTCAGACGCCGTCCTCCGACGACATCAGCTCGTCCGCGTCCACGATCCGGTACGCGTAGCCCTGCTCCGCCAGGAACCGCTGGCGGTGGGCGGCGAAGTCCTGGTCGACGGTGTCGCGGGCCACGACGGAGTAGAAGCGGGCCTCGTGCCCGTCCGCCTTCGGGCGCAGTACGCGGCCGAGCCGCTGCGCCTCCTCCTGCCGGGACCCGAACGTTCCGGAGACCTGGATGGCGACCGTCGCCTCGGGCAGGTCGATGGAGAAGTTCGCGACCTTCGAGACGACCAGCACGCTGATCTCGCCTTCCCGGAAGGCTCCGAAGAGCTTCTCCCGCTGCGCGTTCGTCGTCTCGCCCTTGATGACGGGCGCGCCAAGGTGCTCGCCCAGTTCGTCGAGCTGGTCGATGTACTGGCCGATGACGAGCGTCTGCTGGCCCTGGTGCCGCCGCACCAGGGCCTCGGTGACGCGGCGCTTGGTGTCGGTGGTCGCGCAGTACCGGTACTTCTCCTCGGTCTCGGCGGTGGCGTACGCCAGCCGCTCGGAGTCCGTCAGATTGACGCGTACCTCCACGCAGTCGGCGGGGGCGATGTAGCCCTGCGCCTCGATCTCCTTCCAGGGCGCGTCGAACCGCTTCGGCCCGATGAGCGAGAAGACGTCCGACTCGCGGCCGTCCTCCCGTACGAGCGTGGCGGTGAGCCCGAGGCGGCGGCGGGCCTGGAGGTCGGCGGTGAACTTGAAGACCGGCGCGGGCAGCAGGTGCACCTCGTCGTAGACGATCAGGCCCCAGTCGCGGGAGTCGAAGAGCTCCAGATGCGGGTAGACGCCCTTCCGCTTGGTGGTCAGCACCTGGTACGTGGCGATGGTGACCGGGCGGATCTCCTTGCGGGTGCCGCTGTACTCGCCGATCTCGTCCTCGGTGAGCGAGGTGCGCTTGACCAGCTCGTGCTTCCACTGCCGGGCGGAGACGGTGTTGGTGACGAGGATGAGCGTGGTCGCCTGGGCCTGCGCCATCGCGCCCGCGCCGACCAGCGTCTTCCCGGCGCCGCAGGGGAGCACGACGACGCCGGAGCCGCCGTGCCAGAACCCCTCGACGGCCTGCTTCTGGTACGGACGCAGGGCCCAGCCGCTCTCGTCGAGGTCGATGGCGTGCGCCTCGCCGTCCACGTAACCGGCCAGGTCCTCGGCCGGCCAGCCGAGCTTCAGCAGCGTCTGCTTGATCTGCCCGCGCTCGGAGGGGTGCACGACGACGGTGTCCGGATCGACCCGCGCGCCGACCAGCGGCTGGACCTTCTTGGAGCGGAGGATCTCCTCCAGGACGGGCCGGTCGGTGGACTCCAGGACCAGCCCGTGCACCGGGTGCTTGAGCAGCTTCAGCCGCCCGTACCGCGCCATGGTCTCGGCGACGTCCACGAGGAGGGCGTGCGGCACGGGGTAGCGGGAGTACTCCACGAGCGCGTCGACGACCTGCTCGGCGTCGTGCCCGGCCGCTCGCGCGTTCCAGAGCCCGAGCGGCGTGACGCGGTACGTATGGATGTGCTCGGGGGCGCGCTCCAGCTCCGCGAACGGCGCGATGGCCCGCCGGCAGGCTTCCGCCTGCTCATGATCCACTTCCAGGAGCAGCGTTTTGTCGCTCTGGACGATGAGGCAGGACACACATTCCTCCATGCATAGGGTCGTCTCGCGGCAGAAGCCTCGCGGCAGAAGCCTCACGGCAGAAACAACGTCTGCCACGGCACGGGATATGCCCCGCGTCCGACGCCGGAAGGGTGTCCCGGCCGGCGCGCCGGGGGTGCGCGCCACCCTCTATGGTCGCTCATCGCGGGAGAGGGCGGGGGCCGCTTCTCCGGAGGAGGCCATGGTGGGGGTACGGCCGTGAGCCCCACCGGTCGGGACCGGTGGGGCTCTGGTGTGCCTCGGTACTCCAGTGGTGCTCGGTGATCGGTGCTCGGTATTCCACGATTCCGGCTCGGCGGTCGGCCCGGCGACCGGCCCGCGGTCGACCCCGGCCGCCCCCGGTGGAATTACCGGGGGCGGGAATCGCTCAGCGCCGTCGAACGGCTACGAGCCGATCAGCTCTCACTGAATTCGCGAGACTTCACGCATGCGGCGCCGGGGACGCTCCAACAGAGGTCCATGTAGTACTTCGTGCTCCCCACGACGTTGTAGGTCTTGCTGTCGCAGCCCCCGTCACCTCCGTCGGTGATCGTCCACAGGAGCTTTCTGTCGGAGGCGCGGTACAGGGACATCTGAACACCGTGGCCGTCCGCGTTGGTGTCGCAGACCGTGAATTTGTCGCCGTCGTCCTTGAAATGTGCGGTGCCACGGCCATTGAGGACCAGATTTACGTCCGCTGCATAGGCCGGGGATGCTCCCAGCGCCAGTACTGTGCCCAACGCGACGGCCAGGCCCGCGGTCGACCGGACTGCGTTCTTCAGCCTCATGGCGTCTCCCCTTTGTTCGTTTGTTCGGCGAAACCGGAGCAGTCTCCCTTTCCTGACTGCCGGCCCGAACTATTGCGCACCGTCATCGCGCGGGGCAACGGGTAGGAGGTATTCCGATTGCCGTCATTCCGTGATGCCTGAATTCTCCGATGTTGGCGGATATGGGCCGGATGAATTCTCGCCACTCGTCGAGCGGTGTCGGCCAGTGGCGGCGTAGGGGCCAGCGGTGGGGGGGGGAGTGGGGGAGCCGCTGCGGCGGGATGGCGAGAGTGAGGGGGCGCCGGTGACGCGCGGTCGTTGTCGTAGTTACTTGTCGCAGTCACTTGTTGCAGTTATTTGGCGTAGTTATTTGTCGAAGACAAACGCGATGTGGTCGTCGTCCAGGTATTTGATATCGATCTGGCAGCCTTTCTGTAGCCTTGGGAAGCGGGCCGCGAGGATGGTTTCCCTGCCTTCCGCGTATCGGGTCGCGCCGTCCTCGTGCCAGGAAAGCCGGTATTTCACGGTCATGGAGCCGGAGTCGCTCGTAGCCACGTGACGAACGTCCTCGACCACGGCGACAATGTCCCGTCCGCGCGTTTCGATCTTATGGTCGCGGATGAAAAGGTGAACGATATAGGCGACGGCGCCTATCGCGATGGCAATGGAAATGACGAGGATGAGCTGCATCGATGCCGCCTTCGTTTCAATCGTGTCCGCGCTATCGCGTCCGCGTCTCGGAGATGAGCCGCTTCTCGAACCAGTGGTGCGCGTAGGGCTCGTCGTTGAAGGCGGGGACCTCGGTGTACCCGCTGCTGCGGTAGAGGCGGGTGGCCGCCTCCAGGGCCTTGTTGGTGTCGAGCCGCACCAGATCGCTGCCGTGTCGGACGGCGCGTTCCTCCAGCTCGGACAGGAGGCGCCGGGCCAGGCCGAGCCCTCGGGTGCTGGGGCGGACCCACAGCCGCTTGATCTCGGCGGGGGCACCGGGCGGCAGCTTGAGTCCGCCGCAGCCCACCGGCTCCCCGTGTAGCCGGGCGACGAGGAACAGGCCGCGCGGCGCGCGCAGTTCGCCTGGATCGGGCAGCAGGCTGTTCCCGGGGTCGAAGCCGCCGTCGAAGAGTTCCCGCAGTTCGGCGGCGTAGGACCGTAGGCACTGCTCGGCGTCAGGGTGGCCGGGGTCGAGTACTTCCAAGGAGACCACCGAGGCGGTCAGCAGCCGCTCGACCTCCGCCATGGCCGCGGTCAGCCGGTCCCGCTGCCGGGAGTCGAGCGGGTCGAGGAGCGATGCGGCGAGCGCGTCGCTGCGGTCGTCGAGCTGCGCGCGCTCCTCGCGCCCGGCCTCGGTGAGCCGTACGGTGCGTACGCGCCGGTCACGCGGGTGGGCCTCGACGGTTACGAGGCCGTCGCGCTCAAGCGCCCGCAGCAGCCGGCTCACGTAACCGGAGTCGAGGCCGAGCCGGTCTCGTACGCTGCGGACGTCGTGCGTACCGGCGTCGCCGAGCCGTTCGCCGATCTCCCAGAGCAGCCGAGCCTGCCCGTAGGGCCGCGTACCGCCCAGGTAGCGGTCGTGCAGGACCCCTACCCGCTCGGCCACTGCCCGGTTGAAGCGCCGCACCTGTTCCACCTGGGCCGGCTGGGCTAGCTGGGCTTGGGCTGCCTGCTCCGTGGTCATTCTCTGACCTTAGTCAGAGAGTGGGTGGGGAGTAAACGGCGTCTCGGCCTGTCTCGGCCTGTCAGGGGGTGGGCGGCCGTCGAGCGCGGGGCGGCTGTTGGGTGGCTGCGGGGCGGCTGCTGGGTGGGCTGTCGTGCCGTGAGCCCATTTTAATACCGGTATAGTTAGCCCGGTATAGTTATTGGAAACACGTGAGAGGCCCCCATGATTGAGATCCTCAGCCGCCCCCAGCTCGACCGGGCGCGGGAGACCGGCGCGCTGGTCGGGCACATCCTGCAGACCCTGAAGGGCCGCAGCGCGGTCGGTGTGAACCTCCTGGACATCGACCAGTGGGCCAAGGAGATGATCACGGAGGCGGGGGCGCAGTCCTGCTACGTCGACTACGCGCCCTCCTTCGGGCGCGGCCCGTTCGGCCACTACATCTGCACGGCTGTCAACGACGCGGTACTCCACGGGCGGCCCCACAACTACACGCTGGCCGACGGCGACCTGCTCACCCTCGACCTGGCCGTCTCCCTGCGCGGGGTGGCCGCGGACGCCGCCATCAGCTTCCTCGTGGGCGAGGCCAGGCCCGTGGAGAGCGTCGCCATGATCGAGACCACCGAACGCGCGCTCGCCGCGGGGATCGCCGCCGCCGCGCCGGGGGCGCGCATCGGCGACCTCTCCCACGCCATCGGCACGGTCCTCAGTGATGCGGGCTACCAGATCAACACCGAGTTCGGCGGCCACGGCATCGGCTCGACCATGCACCAGGACCCGCACGTCGCGAACACCGGACGGCCCGGCCGCGGCTACACACTCCGCCCCGGACTGCTGCTGGCCCTGGAGCCCTGGATCATGGCCGACACCGCCAAGCTCGTCACCGATGCCGACGGCTGGACGCTGCGCAGCGCGACGGGCTGCCGGACCGCACACAGCGAGCACACCGTCGCCATCACCGACGACGGGGCCGAAATCCTCACCTTGGCCGGGCGGTAGGTGGGAGGCGGTAGGCGCGGCCGTAAGGGGCTCGTTCTTTCTATGCCGGATGCCGGCGTCTTCGATGATTGCCGTCCCCGTCTGCTTGCCGGGGCTGGTGCGGTCGGGCGGCCTTATCCGAGGGGGTACGGTCACCGCTCCGAGCGGAGGTCCAGCATGTAGAAGACCTTGTCGAAGCGGCGTTCCCCGACGGCGACGAAGGCGGGGAGGCGGCCGTACTCGCTGAAGCCCAGCGTCCGGTAGAGCCGCAGGGCGTTGGCGTTGTCGCCACGGGCGTCCAGGGTGAGGACCTCGATCCCCGCCCGCCTGGCGTCGGCGATCAGGCCGGCGGTCAGCGCCCGGCCGATGCCACGGCCGTGGGCGTCGGCGTCGACCGCGAGCTTCTCCAGATCGGCGTGCGGACGGTGGGTCGGCCGCGCGTAGCGCAGCCAGTACCCCAGGCCGGCCGGCTGATGGCCGACGTAAGCGACCCGCAGGGACGCGTCACCGGCGCGTACCGCGGAGACGACATCGTCGAGAAGCGCTGACACCTCCTCGAACGAGGGAGGGGCAACCCAGCCGAGCGCGGCGCCCCCGGCCACCAGGTCCGCCAGAATCCGGTGGGCCGACGCGACGAACCGGGCCCACCGGTCCGGATCGGACGTCAGTTCCACCGCGTCGATGATGACGGGCTCACCCCTGGCTCCGTCACTAGTCATGGCCGTCGTGTCCATGCCTGGCAGCCTAACCGGGGCATTCCCGGAGGCCCTCCGCCCCGGCGCCGGACGGGAAGACCGCCAGGCCGGTGGTTGTAGGGGCGGGGGGCTCATGGAGGGACAGGAGGGGGTGGGACCAGAGCGCTTGCCAGAGCAGGAAGTAGCAGATTCGGCAGGCGTGGAGGGGGTGCTGGTCGCCGCCCCAGGGGCCTATGTCCTCGCCGGTGTCGGCGACTTCGCTTCCGGTGTCGCCGCACCGGTGGCAGGGTCTGCCTTTCGCCCAAGTCGCTTGCGCCCAGAGGGCTTCGGGGGTCATGGTGCTCGTCGGCCTCGGGTTTGGCGGGGCGACGGCGGCCGGTGGTAGTTCAACAGCACGTCCACGCACTTCTGACACCAGCACACCGGCACTTCGCACCCTTTGCCGAGGATGACGGCCCCCTCCAGGGCTCTGGCTTCTCGGGGGAGGGGGCGGCGGCACATGTAGCAGTGCGTGGCCGCGTCGGGTACGTCTTCTTCGACCTCGGGCCCGGCGGTCACCGGTACCTCAGCTTCGCCCAGACGATCTTCCCGTTCGGTACGGGCCGCACGCCGACGCCATCCGCGAAGCTCCGTACGCAGTTCAGCCCCCGGCCATGCTCGGACAGCTCCCGCAGATCCAAGCCGGCCACGTCCGGCTCCGCCTCTGAGCTCGCGCCCGGGCCCGTGTCCGGGGCCGCGCCCGGGCCCGTGTCCGGGGCCGCGCCCGGGCCCGTGTCCGGGGCCGCGTCCGGCTTCGCCTCCGGGGCCGCCTCGGGGAAGACCACCAGCACCGGAGAGAAGTCCCGCACCTCGATCACGATCGCGTCGGGGCGACGCCGCATGCCCAGGCGAAAGTGCTTGTCGCCTGTGTGCTTGACGTTGCACACGAGTTCCGTCGTGACGAGACGTGCGTCCTCGACGCGCTCCGCCAGCCCCCAGAGGTGCATTTGGGCCGTCACCAGTTCCCTGATGAACGGGAGGCGGTACGGGTCGTACTCCATCGCCCAACTCCTTATGGCTCGCTGATTCTTCGCGAGTACCGCCGATGTGCCGGTGACCGTCATCGCCATGGCTGGCTGCCGCCTCACTGCTCGCTCACGCTGCCGGTGGGGGTGAAACCGTTTGCGGGGCAGGAGGCCCGGTTTCTCTAGGCGTGCGCCGTGCCGGGTGCTCTCCGTTCGTCGCCAACTCATGAGATGTGCTGGGGAGTCGACGGTGATGCGCTGCACCTGGGAACGAGCCGTTGGCCGGTTGTTCTGGTGCGACGCCTCATACGATGGGTCCAAGTTCTGTTGTTCTGCAAGTTGTTGGCTAGCAAATCTCTGAACTCCACCCTTAGGGGTGATTCGCCATCGGTGATCGGGGAGGATGCTCGGTGGTGCCGTACTGTGCGGCGGGAATTCACAGGCCATCAAGGGGGAGACCGCCGTGGGTCAACAGACGCTACGGACCGCACGTCGCCGCAGGCTGGGGGCGGAACTGAGGACGCTCCGGGAGGCCGCGCAGGTCTCCGTGGAGACGGCGGCGCGAAGGCTTCACGGCGACGGTTCCAAGATCAGCAGAATCGAGACGGGGAGCTATCGCGGCTCACGGCTTGAGCTGGAGACCCTGTTGGACCTCTACGGAGTCCCGGAGCAAGGCAAACTGCGGGAGCGGCTGATTGCTCTGTCGACCCAGGGCCGGCAGCGCAGTTGGTGGCGGCAGCACGGTGACGTTCTGGGGCCGGGGTTCAAGGAACTGCTGATGCTGGAATCCGACACCGTGAGGATCGCGGCCTTTCAGCCGCTGGTCATCCCCGGCCTTCTCCAGACCAAGGAGTACGCCGCCGCGGTCATTACGGGCTCGGGTGAACCGCTGTCGGCGGAGGACATCGACTTCTACGTCTCCCTGCGCTTCGAGCGGCAGCAGGTTTTCCAGCGGAAAGAACCGCCCCAATACGTGTGCTACGTGACCGAAGGTGTAGTACGCCAGGTGGTCGATACCCCTAGAGTGATGGCCGACCAGCTCCGTTACCTCGTGCACATGCACGAGCGCTTTGGGATCGCCATTCAGGTCATCCCGTTCCGAGGCCCCTATGTCAGTGTCGGGGGCGCCTTCACGCTCTTCACGTACCCCGACCCCATGGACCTCGATATCGTCTATGTCGAGCATCTGGACGGCACGTTCTTCTTGCAAGAGGATGCCACGATTTCGAAGTACCACAGGGCGATCGAGGTGCTGAGGTCGGCGGCGCTATCGCCCGCGCAGTCCACGAAGTTGATCTCATCGATCGCCCAAGAGCTTGACCCGTAGGAAGAGAGGTTCTCTCGTGATGCGGCACAACCTGCCCGAGCGGAACTGGACCAAGTCGGCCTACTGCGGGGCGCAGCAGGCCGATTGCATCGAGATGCAGTCCACCGCCGACGGGCTGATAGCCGTGGGCGACAGCAAGGCTCGTGCCTTGGGTGCGTTCGTCTTCCTGCCGGCGGCATGGGCGGAATTCGTCGGTGCTGTGAAGCGTGGTGAGTTCGGCACCGTATAGCGGGATTGAGGGCATGGTTAAGGCCAGGGTGCCCGGTAGTCCATCTTCGGTGAGTGGAAAGGAGCCATTCTGTGATCCGGAATGACCTGCCAGAGAGCCGATGGAAGAAGTCCTCCTACAGTGCGGACCAAGGGGGAACGTGCGTCGAAACTCAGGCCATTGATGGTGGGCTGGTCGCCGTGGGGGACAGCGAGGCTCGCGCCCTGGGCGCGTTCATCTTCCTGCCGGTGGCGTGGGTGGAATTCGTTGGTGCTGTGAAGCGTGGTGAGTTGGGTGGCATGTAGCGGTCCTGCAATGCGGCGAAGCCGTCGCCGTTACCCGCGCGGATCTCCGGACTTCGTCCGTGCCGTTCGCATGTGGGCCTTCAGCCGCTGTCGCTGAGCCACGGGGCTGGGGAGGCGCCCACGGCCCATGGTCATGAGCAAGTTGGGCGGCGCCTCTGGGCAGGTGGCGGGCGTGGCTGTCGCGTGGGGCGGTATTGGGGGTGGGTCGGGTGCGGGTTTCGTCTCGGACCCTGCGGGTCCAGAACGCCAGCAGCGGCAGGGGAGGGGGCGGGGCGGGCTCGGTTCACTGCCTGCGGGCGGGTTCGCACCTGAGGTTAGAGAGGCTCGCTGCGCATAGCGCTGGCCGCTGCCGCGAAGCGGTCGCGGTGGTGTCGTCGAGCGCGGGGGCGGGGTGGCTCGGGCCTGTGATCCAGGGGACCAGCGGCGGTGGGGCGGAGGTTGGTTGGCTACCTGGCGGCCGGTGTGGAGTTCGGGCACCTGCGCGGCTGCCGCGTGGGGCGGCATTGCGCTTGGTCGACTGCGGCTCTCGTCTCGGACCCTTCGGGTCCAGAGCGCCGGCAGCGGCAGGGAAGGGGGGCGGCCGGGGTCGGTTCACTGCCTGCGGGTGGGTTCGCAGTTGGGGTTAGGGAGGCTCGCTGCGCATAGCGCTGGCCGCTGCCGCGAAGTGGTTGTGGTGGGGGCTTCGGGTGCGGGCGGGGTGGGGCTCGGGCCTGTGATCCAACGGCGGGCGGTGGCGGGTGGCGGCGCTGCGCTTGGGGGCACTGGCCGGGGAGGGTTCCCGCCCGTAGAAGAGCGGTCCGAGGCCGGGGGAACTCCGCTCTGACAGCCAGCGCGTCCCGTATGCCCGATACGCCAGGCCCGCCATTCAACAGAGTGCGCTTACCGCCCGGTTCCGGGTCCGGTATGGCGCTTTTGTCGGGCGGCAACTCCACCCTACCTGTGAGTAACAGCCTGTCGGCGGCCAGCGACAGGGCGGGGCGAGCCTTCTCTCGCCCCGGCCACCCCTTCCTGCCGCCGCTGGCGCGAAGTAGCCATGGTGAGGGCTTCGGGTGTGGGCGGGGTGGGGCTCGGCGGCGCGCGGCGGAGAGGTTTTCCGCCCGCAGAAGAGGTCCAAGTCCGGGGGTGGGGTGGGTTCTTCGGCTGGCGGTGGGGTGCTGCCGCGTGGGGCGGCATTCGGCGTGGGCGGGCGCAGGTTTCGTCTCGGACCCTGCGGGTCCAGAGCGCTGGCAGCGGCAGGGGAGGGGGGTGGCCGGTCGCGGTTCGCTGCCTGCCGCCGTGTTCGGGGCTGGGGTTAGGGAGGCTCGCTGCGCTTGCGGCTGGCCGCTGCCGCGAGGTGGTTGTGTTGAGTTGGTGAGGTGCGGGGGTTTCGTGGTTGCGGTGCTGTGATCCATGAGCGGCGGGGAGGGGGGCTGGGGTCCGTTCGTTGTCCGTCGCCTGGCCTGAGGTCGGGGCTGCGAGGGGCTGCGCTGTGCTCCGCAGGGGTACTCGTGGGTAGGGTGGAGTTACCGCCCGACAAAAGTGCCTTACCGGACGCGGAAGTGGACGGTAACCCCACCCTGTTGTCCCATCAACTTCGCAGGCTGGGCATATCGGGCACGCGGACCGTCCGGTGAGGGTTTCCCCACCTCAAGGCCCCGTCCGGAGGGTGGAAAGTGCCCCCGGGCCCCTAGCCCCGCCCCACGCGCACCGCAGGGTGCCGCACCCCACTGCCTCTGCTTGTGATCACAGGCCCGAGCCATCCCGCATCCGCACCCGAAACCCCCACCACAGCCACTTCGCGGCAGCGGCCAGCGCTATGCGTAGCGAGCCTCTCTAACCTCAGCCGCGAACCCACCTGACAGGTAGTGAACCGAGCCCGGCCCGCCCCCTTCCCTGCCGCTGCCGGCGTTCTGGACCCGCAGGGTCCGAGACGATGCCCGCAGTCGACCGGGCGCAATGCCGCCCCATGCGGCAGCACGCAGGTGCCCGAACTCCACACCGGCCGTCAGGTAGCCAACCAACCTCCGCCCCACCGTCGCTGGTCCCTTGGATTACAGGCCCGCGCCACTCCCGCCCCCGCGCTCGATGACCCCACCGCGACCGCTTCGCGGCAGCGGCCAGCGCTATGCGTAGCGAGCCTCCCTAACCTCAACTGCGAACCCACTCGCAGGCAGTGAAACCCGCCCAGGCCGCCCCCCCTTCCCTGCCGCTGCTGGCGCTCTGGACCCGAAGGGTCCGAGACGATGCCCGCAGTCGACCCACCCCCAATGCCGCCCCACGCGGCAGCCGCGCAGGTGCCCCAACCCCACACCGGCCGCCAGGTAGCCAACCAACCCCCGCCCCACCGCCGCTGATCCCTTGAATCACAGACCCGTGCCACCCCCGCCCCCGCGCTCGACGGCCCCACCGCAACCACCTCGCGGCAGCAGCTAGCCGCAAAGCGCAGCGAGCCTCCCTAACCCCAGCCCCGAACCCACCCGCGCCCAGCAAACCGGCCCCGCCCCGCCCCCTCCCCCGCCGCTGCCAGCGCCTTGGACCCGCAGGGTCCGAGACGAAACCCGCACCCGACCCACCCCCAATACCGCTCCACGCGGCGGCCGTCCGTGACCCCGGCACGCCGAGGCCCATCTCGTCTGGACCGCCATGGCCCTGATGACCCGCCCTCTGACAAAACCGGTGGCCGACTGGCGCGAACCCAAACCCCCGCCGCCCCCCCCGCCACCCCGCCGTCCGGACACGGCGGATCAGGCTGCGCCCCTGGACCGTCCGCCTCGCGCCCGTACCGCTGACCCGCCAGAACTCACGGACGACAGCTTCCGCAGCACCGCCTCCCTCACCTCATGGGTGCGCCCTTCATCCCCTGGGATGAAGGGCGCACATGCGGCCCCGTTTCAGGTGAGGCGCCTGCGGTGGTCAGTGCGGCATGCCCCGCTCGGGGGCAGGCTTGTCATGCGGCCCGCTGCGGGCCCCGGTCGTTGCGGCCGAGCTCGCGGGGACGACGGGACGGGGGTCAGCTGGGCTGGTCGCCGGTGTAGCGGTAGATCTCGCCGGCGGTGTTGAGGTGCCAGGCGGTGCCGTCGGCGCCGGCGGCGATGTCGGTGGCGGTGCCGGGGATCTTGATCCACGGGTTGCCGCCGCTGGCGTCGTTGTTGGTGTAGCGGTAGATGCTGCCGGCGGGGTCGACGCCCCAGACGTTGGTCCGGGAGCCCACCGCGATGCGCTTGAGGCTGCCGGAGACGCCCACCCACGGGTTCGCGCTGTCCTGGTCCCCGGTGTAGCGGTAGACCTGGTTGCCGCCGTTGACGCCCCACACGGTGCCGTCAGCCGCGGCCCCGATGTCGCTCAGGCCCCCCGGGATCTTGGTCCAGGGGCTGGTGTCGTAGTTGGTGTACCGGTAGATGGCGCCGGCGGAGTCCACCCCCCACACGTTCGTCCGGGATCCCGCGTCGATGCGGACCAGGCTGCCGGAGATGCCTTTCCACGGGTTCGCGCTGTCCTGGTCCCCGGTGTAGCGGAAGATCTGGTTGCCGCTGTTGACGCCCCACACGGTGCCGTCGGAGCCCGCCCCGATGTCACTCAGCCCTCCGGGGATGTTCTGCCAGGGGGTGGCGTCGTAGTTGGTGTGCCGGTAGATGGCGCTCCCCGCGTTCACGCCCCACACCGTCGTCCGGGATCCCGCCGAGATCGCGCTCAGACCGCCCGCAACCTTCACCCAGTCCGCCATGCCGAACCGCCCTTCGTCGAACCGACTTGGGCTGCCATCCTGGGCCCGGAGCGGGACGGACGGAATGGGCGAATATTCGTTCTAATGCCAAACGAGACAGCGCATCCGTGTTTCATCCGTACCGCCTGGGCGGGGGCCGGGCAGGAGCGGCCCGGCCAGGAGTATTTCGGCTCGAAATGACGTCCTACCCGGAGAGGATCGACACGAGAGCCGATCCGTGCCTCCCCCGGAGGCGGGAGAAGGGCAAGCACGGACAGCCGAAGCGATAGCGGCTGTGCTGCTTCGCTGCTTCCCATGGCTGTGTTGCACGACACCGAGGACGGTACCGCTACTTCAGCCGGGCAGCGGGGCCCAGATCCAAGCATCGCCGGTGAGCGCCTGCCCGCGATCAGCGGTCACTGGCGGAGTCGGGAACGGTACTCGCCCGGGGGGATGCCTCGGGCTCTTCGGAAGGCGCGGCTGAAGGCGTGGGGCGAGGCGTAGCCGACTGCGCCGGAGATCGATTCGACCGGCTCGTCGGTGTCGCGGAGGCGGATGGACGCCAGGTCCATGCGCCACTGCGTCACGTACGCGCCCGGCGTCTGTCCGAGGGCGGACCGGAAGTGTCTGGACAGCGTGGTCCGGGAGACCGCCGTCGCGGCGGCCAGGGACTCGGTGGTCCAGGGGTGTTCCGGGCGGGCGTGTACGCGTTCCAGGGCGTCGCGCACGACCGGATCGCGCATCGCGCCCAGCCAGGAGCCGGAGTGCTGTTCCGGGTGGCGGGCCAGCCAGACGCGTACGAACTGGATGAGCAGGAGGTCGACGATGCTGTTGACGGCGGCGGTGGTGCCGATCTGCGGCTGTGCGAGCTCTGCCGTGAGCAGCTCGACGGTCTTTCTGAGCTGCGCGTTCTCCCGGCTCGTGACGTGCATCGGCCGGACCAGGGAGGTGAGTACCGGCGTACTCACCTCCGGGTCCTGCTCGTAGCGCAGGATGAGCACTTCCGTCTGCGCCGACTCCGTGCCCAGGCGCAGGGCGCTGCCGTCCGTGAGGGCCTGGTCCGTCGCCTTCCGGTCGCAGGGGTTCATCGTCGTACCGGGCCCGCCGGCTATCCCGTGGGCAGTGCCCGGCGGCAGCAGGACGGCGTCTCCTGCCCGCACCTCCAGGGGTTTCCCGCCCGGGACGTGGAGCCACATCGTGCCGCGGGACACCACGTGCAGTGCCGCTCCCGGGGAGGACTCCAGCCACAGGCCCCACGTTCCGCCGGCCTTCAGTACGACCCCGAGCGCCCCTCGCGCACCCGTTACGCGCAGGGCCTCCGCGAGTACGTCCATCGTTCCATTCTCATCGACGAGTCGACGAGTCGACGAGTCGACGAGTCGACGGGTGTCGGACTCAGACCACGTCAAGAACGATCTTTCCGTGCACCTCCCGCGCGAACAGCGCCCGGACGGCGTCGGCCACGTCCCTCCAGTCGCCCCGCAGGCCGACCGGCGCCGAGAGCTTCCCGGCGGCCACGAGGCGCATCAGGTCCGTCAGGTCCCCGCTGGTCGGGGTCATGTCGCCGTAGGTGGCGATGCTGCGGGGTTCGCCGAAGCCGAACAGGGTCCCCGACGGGAACGCGGTGTCCTGCGCCGAGCTGTAGCCGACCACGTGGATGGTGCCGCCCTCGGCGAGGGAGTTCCACGCCTGGACCGTCAGCGGCCCACCGACCGTGTCCAGGACGAGGTCGAACCGGTACGCGGTCTCGGCCAGGTCGGTCAGGACCTCGTCGGCCCCGAGTTCGCGGAGTCCGGCGGCCCGGTCCGGCGAACCCACGAGCGCCGTCACCCGGGCGCCCGCCAGCGCCGCCAACTGGACGGCGAAGTGCCCCACGCCCCCGCTGGCGCCGGTGATCAGGACGTCGCGCGCCAGCAGGGAGCGCTTGCGCAGCACCCGCAGCGCGGTGACTCCGGCGATCCCCAGCGCGGCGCCGTCGGCCAGATCGACGCCCTCGGGGACGGTGCCGAGCGAGGCGGGGCCGACCGCCACCCGCTCCGCCCACGCGTGGGCGGACATCCCCAGCGCGACGCGCGTGCCTTCGGGCGGTCCCGAGCCGTCGGCCGCGGCGCGCACCACGACGCCGGCCGCGTCGTGGCCGTGTACGGCGCCGGCCGGCCACCTGTGCAGGTAATTCAGTTCTCCGAAGTTGAGGCCGATGTGCCGTATCTCGACCAGCGCCTCGTCGCCGGCCGGTATGGGCTCATCGACGTCGGCGAATCGGACGGGTCCGGCCTCGCCGTGATCGACCACAAGGGCGCGCATGGGATGTTTCCTTCTCTCGGGGTGCTCGGGCGGGGTGCTCGGGGCACTCGTGGATGCATCGTGATGCGCCTCAACGCTCGGCGCGGGAGCGGGCGGAGCGCGCGAATGCCGCACCGCCGCCTCCTTGAAACCCTCATCCAGGCCCAGCGCGGCGACCAGCCCCGTGAGAACCGATCAGTTGACGATCTGTGTCAGTGGGCCCCGTACACGGATCAGTGGGCTCCGCGCACGGATCAGTGGGTCCCGAGTACGGATCAGTGGGCCCCGGTCACGGCGTCGACCAGCATGAAGGCGGCCACGGCCAACAGGGCCGCCGCGAAGATGCGTTGCAGGCGGGGCCCCGAGACCTTGGCGGCCAGGCGTTTGCCGTCCCAGGCGCCCAGGACCGCGGCCGCGATGAACGGGCCGATCACCGCCCAGTCGAGCGAGGCGGCCGAACCCGAGCGAGTGGCCAGGGAGGCCAGGGAGTTGGTCGAGATGACCAGCAGGCTGGTGCCGACCGCGTTCTCCATCTCGAAGGACAGCACGGTGACCAGGGCGGGGACGGCGAGGAAGCCGCCGCCCACCCCGAGCAGTCCCGTCAGCGCGCCCAGGCCGGCCCCGGCCCCGGCCGCTTTGACCGGTCGTACGCCGTCGCCCCCGGCACCATCCGAATCGTCCGCACCATCTGAATCGTCCGCATCGGCGGCATCGGAGGGCCGGAGCATTTTGACGGCCGCGAGGGCGGCTATGGCGGCGAAGGCGATGGTGAGGGCCTCTTGGGGCAGATGGGCCGCGGCGGCGCCGGCGGCCGCCGCCGGAATGATTCCGGCGGCGGCGAACGCGGCCCCTGCCTTCCAGCGCACGTGCCCGGCGCGGGCGTGGGCGTACAGGGCGGTCAGGGATGTGGCGGTGACGATGATCAGGCTGGCGGTGGTGGCCGCGGCCGGCGTGAAGCCGAGCAGGTAGATCAGCGCGGGCACCGCGAGGACGCTGCCGCCGCCGCCCAGCGCACCGAGCGCCAGGCCGACGACTGCTCCCGCGGCTAGGGCCAGGATCAGGGCTGTCACGCTATTCGCCCCCTTTCACCGCGTCCGCCGTTCCCGACGGCGCGCGGGCAAACCGAGCGGCCGAGACGGGACCGTTCGCGGCCGAGGTGACGCAGACAGCCAGGACGGTCAGGACAGCCAGAACGGTCAGGACAGTCAGAACGGTCCGAGCCGGGACCGTGGCAGGAGACGAGCATCGTGTGCCTTCTGTGCCGGAGGAGCACGGGATTCAGGGGGGCAGGGCCGGGTGACGTCCAGGCCCGCGTCGGCGGCGGCCTCGAAGCCGTCGTCGATGGCGACGACCTTCCGCCCGGTCGCGTCCAGGAGGGAGGCGGCGATCGCCGCGCGCATCCCGCCCGCGCAGTGCACCCACACCGTGCCGTCCGGCACCTCGCCGAGCCGCCCGTGCAGCTCGTGGACCGGAATGTGCGCCGAGCCCTCGATGTAGCCCTCCGCCCGCTCGGCGTCGCGGCGCACGTCCAGCACCACCACGTCCTCGCTCCGCTGGTGTACATGCGCTCCCTGGAACGACCGTACGGAACATGTACGTCCGAATGAAACCGGGTTGGGCGGCCATGATGTCGGCGGCGGGCTGCCAGGCGTCGAGATACGCGCTTTCCCGCTCCTCGTCGATCTCGATCGGAATGATCACGACATGGCGATTTTCCATTTACTGCCTCCTTCGATGCCCGGCTCCAGGGGAGCCGGGGCTTTCCGAAGGCAGACTGCGCGCACGCGTCTCAGAGCCGCGACAAGCGTTGCGAAACCGGCAACTCGCGGTTCAGGCCGGGTCGTCCGCCAGTTCCGCGACGCCCGTGATCCGGTGCAGCGGGTACGTACGGACCTCGTCGGCCGTGTGGTCGTACGCCGTCACGAAGCCGCCCTCCACCCGCACCGGCGCGATGACGCGCTGGCTGGCCGCGCCGTCCGCGTTGACGTAGCCGATCCAGACGGCGGAGCCGGTGAGGGCCGCCGCCTGCATGGTGGCGAGGGTCTCGGCGGACGTCGTGCGGGGCAGTCGGCCGTTCGACGGGGGTGGGGAGGCCACGGAGGTCTCGGCCGGCTTGCGTTCGGCGGTGGCCGCGAGGTCGCCGGCGCGGATGGCCCGTACCGCCGCGCCGAGCAGCGTCTCGTCCGGGACCGGCGGGCCGTCCGGTACGGGCGTGGGGGCGGTACGGGCCGGGGTGCGGTGGACGTCGGCGCGGGCCACCACGACGTCGCCCTCCGCGGACTCGGCGGCCGGCGCGTACCCCATGGCCCGCAGCCCCTCCAGGAGCGCGTCGGGCGGGGTCTGCGCGGCGAGGACCGTGGGGGCCAGGCGGCGCAGCCGCAGGTTCGCGGAGCGGCGGTCGGCGAGGATCTCGGCGAGCAGCGCGTCGTCGTCGCAGCGCAGGTAGGCCGAGGCCGAACCCACCCGCAGCCGCCCGTGCCTGCGGGCCACGTCGTCGATCAGGTACGCGAGCGGCTGCGGCACCGGCGTCCGCGAGTGCTCCGCCAGGAACGCCTGGAGGTCCGCCGCGCTGCGGCCCGCGTCCAGGGCGCGCCGCACCGAACCGGGCGTGAAGCGGTAGACCGTCGCCCCGCCCTTCGACTCCACGTCCGCCAGCACGTCGAGCATCGCGGCCAGGGGGCGTTCCAGCGGGCCCGGCGCCACCGCCGTCAGGTCCGCCTGGAGGAGTACGTGGTCGAGCGGGGTGGGCAGGAGGGGGGCCAGCAGTCCCGCCGCCTCCTGGGGGTCCGGGCCCAGCAGCGCCCGGCCGTGCGCGGCGAGCGCGCCCCGGCCCGTGACGCCCAGCAGTTCCGCCTCCGCCAGCGTCCAGCGCGCGAGGCGCGAGCGGAGGTCCGGCGTCTGCGGAGCGGCGGGGCCGCCGCGCGGCGGGCGCTCCCAGCGGAGCCGCGCCAGCAGCGAGTCCGGGGTCACCGCCGTGCCCTCCGGCGCCTCCGACAGCAGCCGCAGCACGCGGGCCCGTACCTCCGGCGCCGGGGACCGGTCCAGGTCGGGGCCGAGCGCCGCGAGCGTACGGGCCTTCGCGTCGCGCGTACCCACCAGCCCCGCCGTGCGGGTCCCGGCCAGCCACGCCGTCGCCAGCCGGAGCCAGCGGTCCTCGGCGGGGAGCGCGAGCCAGTCGTCGTACGCGGGCGTCGGCGCGTAGCGCTCATCGGCCTCGCCGTCCGAGGCGAGCAGCCCGGCCCCGTACGCCAGCTCGGCCCAGAACGCCGCCACCGGCTCCGTCACGTCCAGCGCCGCCGCCGTCCGCTTCAGGTCGCGCACGCTCAGCCCGCCCGCCCGCAGCACGAGCGGGCCCGTGCCCGTCTCCCACTCCTTGAGCAGCTCCTCGACGGTGGCGAGCGCCGTGAACGCCTGGCCCGCCGCCGACGCGTCCACCGCCCGCGCCCCGTACTCGGCGGCCGGTACGAGCTCGGGCGGCACCGGCTCCGGCGCACGGTGCGCCAGCCCGCCGCGCAGGTGCAGCGCCGCCTCCCGCGGCAGCACCACGTTGCCGGGCGCGGCCGGCAGGAGCAGGCCGCGGTCCAGCAGCCACTGGAGGTGCGGGGCGGGGTGCGCGGTCACGGAACCGTACGGCGGGCCCCACAGCAGCCGGTCCAGGACCTCCGCGGACTGCGGCGGGGCCTGGTCCAGCAGCGCCGCCATGCGCGTACGGTCGCCGAACAGCTCCGCCAGAGCCGTGACGGCCGAGACCGGGTCATGCGTCGGGGGCAGCCCGGCCGCGCCGATGATCTCCTGAACGCGGCCCGGCGACATGCCGGACGTCGCCTCGGCCACGGTGGGGCCGAGGCCGGTCGGCGACGGGTTCGAGGGCGACGGCGACAGCAGCTCGCGCGCCGTACGGACGAGGCGCAGCCGGTCCTCCGCGCCCCAGACGAGCGCCTGCGCGCGGAGGACCGCGACGGCGTGCGGCAGCCGCCGGGCGGTCTCCGCCGCCTCCGGGCCGGGGTCGTCGCCCGTCATGAGCGCGGTGAGGCGTTCGTACGAGCAGGGGTCCGGGGCCACCGCCAGCGCCTCGGCGGTCTGGAGGGCGAACCGGTCCAGGCGCTCCAGCGCCCGTACGACGGAGGCGCGGGTCCCGGCGCGGGTGGCGAGCTGAGTGAGGTCGCCGGGCACGGGCGTGAGGAGGTCCGGGCGGGCGTGCAGCAGGGCGGCGAGGCCGTCGTCGGGGCGGGTGCGCAGCTCTTCGGCGAGCGTGCGGGGCGCTCCTGGAGGTGTGTCGCTGTGGGCGGGGTCCCGATGCCGCGCGGTGGTCATTCTGCCTACGGTACCGGAGCGCCCCGCCGGGCTTGTGGGGGTTCGGGTGCGGGGGCGGGTCGATCTGGTGGGGGCTGGCGGGGGCTGGTGGGGCGCCTTCACGGCCCTTCATACGTATGTACGGGCGTACGGGCGTACGGGCTGTGCGGGGCCGGGGGGCGACTCAAGGCGCCGTCCCGTACGGCCCGCGCGGGGTGTTCGCGGGGGTGGGGCTCGGCTAGCGTCGCCAGTGGCACGCGCGCACCTTCGCACTCCCTGGTTCAGACCGCGTCTCGACGTCGAGTTGAGGGGAATCACCATGGCAGCGACAGCATCCGGCGCAGGCACCGGTTCCGGCCCCACCCCCGACCAGGTCGGGGAGATGTACGACGAGTTCGGCGACATGCTCGCCATGCTGCTCGGCGGCACCGCCGTCCACATCGGCATGTACGTACCGCACGGCGACCGTCCGCCCGTCACGTCCCTGGTCGGCCTCGCCGACGCCGGGCAGGATCAGCAGACCGAGTTCCTGATCGACAGCATCGACCTGAAGCCGGACGCCCATCTGCTCGACATCGGGTGCGGCACGGGCGGGCCCGCGATCCGGCTGGCGGAGCGCAGCGGGGGCCGGGTCACCGGGATCACCGTCAGCCGCGGGCAGCTCGCCCACTGCGAGGAGCGGCTGCGCGCGTCGCCGGCGGCGGAGCGGGTGGAGTTCGCACGGGCGAACGCCATGCAACTCGACTACGCGGACGCCTCCTTCGACGCCGCCTGGTCCATCGACTGCATCCCGCACCTCTCCGACCGCCCCGCCGGGCTCCGCGAGGCGCACCGCGTGCTCCGGCCCGGCGGCCGGTTCCTGATGACGGAGTTCGCGCTGCGCGGCGTCCCGGAGGAGGCGGGCGTGGCCGCCTACACCGAGCTGTGGACGTGTCCGCCGCCCCGGCCGTTCGCCCAACTGCTCGCGGAGGTGGAGGAGGCAGGGTTCCGCGTCACGAAGGTCCAGAGCATGACGTCCAACGCGGTGCTCTCCGGCGAGCTGATGAACGCGCTCTACCAGGAGCGGCGCGAAGAGATCGAGGAGCGGTACGGGAAGGAAGTGACGGCCCGCACCGACGCGTTGATCAGGCCCTTCCGCGACTTCTGCCGCGACAACGTCGACTACTACCTGCTGTTGCTGCGCAAGGAGGGCTGAGGGAGGGCGGCGCGGTCCTTCGCGGCTGGACGCGGCGTTGATCTTTCCTTGATCCGCTTCTGCGAGGGTGGCGGTGACGGCCGGGCGGAATCCGAAGCCCGGCCCTGTCACTGAGGAGTTGACGACCATGAAGAGAGTCACGCCGTTAGTCGCCGCCCCGGCCGCGGTCCTCGCGCTCGCGGGCGCCGCCATGCTGGGCGCTTCCCCCGCCTCCGCCGCCCCGGCCGCCCCCGCCCCGGCGGCGCGGGCGGCGCACGTGTGCGAGGCCGTCGCGGAGGGCAACGAGGCCAAGACCGCCGACGGCTGGCGGGCGCTCACCGAGTGGAACGTGAGCTGTACCGAGGGCCGCACGGTGCGGGTCGAGATCGAGTACGGCGACGGCCGGACCGTGACCAAGGAGCAGGCGGTGGCGGCCGGGGCGACCTGGAAGGACGCCGACGTCCTGCCGACCGCGCGCGGCGTGAACAGCATCGTCTCCTTCTTCGAGAACGGTGAGCCGCTCACCCACTACTCCATCGTCTGGGACTGACCCACCGGCGCCGAACGACGCCCAGGCCCCGGCGGGTGGCGCCCGCCGGGGCCTGGCGGGCGTGGTGGGGACTGCGGGCGAAGGGTGGGCGCGATACCGTCGGGGGCGGCAACCGGACGGGCCCATAGGGGTTTTGGTGGGGATCGAGAGCGATCAGCTCGTTTATGACTATTTGAGCCGGGTCGGCGACCTGGCTCAGCAGCACGGCCTGCCGTCCGGCGACCGGATGCGGCTGGTCGCCCGGTTGCGTACGGACATCGACCAGCAGCGCGCGGCGCTCGGCATGGCGGAGAACCCCTCCGCCGTGAAGCGCATCCTGGCCAAGATGGGCGCCCCCGAGAAGATCGTGGAGGCCGCGGGTCCGGCCGCCGGCGCCGCGGGCGCGGGGACCGACGGGGCCAACGCCGCGCCCGTGCACTCGCCCGTCACGGGACGCCCGCGTTCCGCCGCGCGCGACAAGCTCTCCGGGCTCACCGGCCTCGCGGGGCGCTCCGGGCGCGGGGGCAGAGGGCCCGCCAAGGTGCCCGCGCCGCGCGTCGAGGGCGAGCCCGAGCGTTCGCCCACCGCCGCCCTGCCGCCCCACCTCGCGGGCGAGGACGAACTGGGGCCGGGCACGGACGCCCCCGACTGGTGGCGGATCGAACCGAAGCCGTACGCCGAGGGCGAGACCGTGCACGGCTTCGTCGGCGGCATCGAGATACCCGAGATACTCAAACCCCCGCCGAAGCCGGACGCGGCGCCGCGCGGACCCGTCGAAAAGGCGCCGGCCGAGGACGACGAGGCCGAGGAAGAGGCCGCGGAAGCGGAGGAGGAGGCCGGGGCCGTCGAGGGCGGGGCGGTCCGGCGGCGGCTGCGCGTCCTGCCGCGGCGCGGCGCGCGCGAGGGCTCCGGCGTCCGGATGAGCCCGCTGATCGTCCTCGCCGCCGTCCTCCTCGTCGTGGGCGCCGTGCTCGGCAACTGGATCGTTCTCGGCCTGGGCTGGGCGCTCGCCTACACCACGCGGCGGCTCTCCCGTACGGAGTCGCAGTGGGCCGTGATGGTCGTGCCGGGGCTCACGGCGGCGGGCGGGATCGTCTGGCTGTGGGGCCGGTCCGCCGGGCACTGGGGCGACCCGATCCCCCAAGGGCAGATGGGCCCGGCCCTCTCCGAGACGTGGCCCGTGGTCGTACGGGTCGCCGCCGTCGCCTCGGCGGCCTTCCTCGTCTGGCGGGCCCGGCGGCAGCTCTGACGGCTGCTCGGCCGGGCCCGGTCCCTCTACCGCCCCTTCGTCAGGTCCGCCCGCAGCTCGTCGAGGATCTTGCCGGCCGCCGTGTAGCCGATGCCCTGGAGCCACAGCTGGTCGTCGACCTTGAACGTGCGGCCGTTCCGCGCCGCCTTCATGTTCTTCCAGAGCGCGCTGCCCGTGGCCTGCGACTCCTTCGACTTCTTCGGATCGCCGTAGGTGGACGTGAAGACGGCGTCGGCGTCGGCCTCGTCGATCTGCTCGGGGCTGACGTCGTACGAGAACCCGTCCCTCGCCTTGTCCACGATCGGGGGCCGGCCGAGGCCGACGTCGGCGAGGAGGGTGCCGATGTAGTTCTGCCTGCCGTAGATGCGGATATCCGCGCCCTCCACGAACCGCACGACGTTGACCTCCGTGGCGGCGGCCTTCTCCGGGCCGCCCAGCGCGGCGGTGACGCGCTTCGCGTGCGCGGTGTAGTCGGCGACGGCCTTCCTCGCCTCGGCCGCCTTGCCGAGCGCCGTCGCGTGCGTGCCGAAGTTGGCCTTCCACGGGAAGCCGGTGGCGCCGGTCATCACGGTCGGGGCGATCTGCGACAGCTCCTCGTAGCGCGAGGCGTCCCGGTCCTTGTTGGTGAGGATGAGGTCGGGCTTGAGCGCGGCGATCGCCTCCAGGTTGGGCGCGGCGACGGCGCCCACGTCCTTTATGCCGGAGACCTTGTCCTTGGGCAGGTAGTCGAGGAACCCGGTCGCGACGTCGGCGTGGGTCGCGCCGACCGGCCGTACGCCGAGGGTGATCGCGGAGTCGAGCTCGGCGGTGTCGAGGACGACGACGCGCCGGGGATGGTCCTTGACCTTCACGGCCCCCATGGCCGTCTGCACCGTGTGGGTGCCGGCCCCGGAGCCCGAGGTCTTTCCGTTCTCCGACCCCGAACCGCAGGCCGACAGGGTGAGGGCGACGGCGGCCAGAGCGGCAGGCAAGCCCACGGCCGCCGCACCGCGAGGGCGGAGAGTGCGATGCATGTCAGGACCTCTCGTCGGCGGGGGCGGACCGGTGCGCCGCGAGCTGAGGCTGCCCCGGCCGACGCCCGGCCATTCGGCTCCGCCGCGCCGCCCTAGTCCGTCCGCGCGCCCCGTACGGCCGTGCCGCCGTCGTCCCCCGCCTGCCACGGCGCGCCCGGCACCACCAGCGGGCTGCCGGTCACCGGGTCCGGGACCACGACCGACTCCAGGCCGAAGACCTCGCGTACGAGGCGCGCCGTGACGACGTCCGAGGGGCGGCCCCGCGCCACGATCCGGCCCTTCTTCATGGCGACGAGGTGGTCGGCGTAGCGGGCGGCCTGGTTGAGGTCGTGCAGGACCGCGACGACCGTGCGGCCGCGTTCGCGGTTGAGCTGGCGGACCAGGTCGAGGACCTCCACCTGGTGCGAGATGTCGAGGTAGGTCGTCGGCTCGTCCAGGAGCAGCAGGTCCGTCTCCTGGGCCAGGGCCATCGCGATCCACACGCGCTGTCGCTGGCCGCCCGACAGCTCGTCCACGGACCGGTCGGCGAGCGCCGTGACGTCCGTACGCTCCATGGCGTCCGTGACGGCGCGCTCGTCCTCGTCCGACCACTGCCGCCACCAGTGCTGATGCGGCTGGCGGCCGCGGGCCACCAGGTCGGCCACGGTGATCGCGTCGGGCGCCACCGGCGTCTGCGGCAGCAGCCCGACCGCCTGCGCGATCTTGCGGGTCGGTATCCGGCTCAGCTCCGCGCCGTCCAGCAGCACCGCCCCGCGCCGCGGCTTGAGCAGCCGCCCGAGCGCCCGCAGCAGCGTCGACTTGCCGCAGGCGTTGGGGCCGACGATGACGGTGACCTCGCCGTGCGGGATGTCGAGGTCCAGGCCGTCGACGACCGTGCGGTCCTCGTAGGCGAGGGTCAGATCGCGGGCGGTGAGCCGGGCCCCGGCCGGGGTCCGGTCCGCGGTGGTGTCCGCTGCCTCGGTCACGCTTTTCCTCCGGTACGGCTGCGGATGATGAGCCAGATCAGATACGGGGCCCCGATGACGGCCGTCAGGACGCCCACCGGCAGTTCCGTCGGCGCGAACAGCTTGCGGGCCAGCAGGTCGGCGACGACCACGATGAAGGCGCCCAGCAGCGCCGAGCACAGCAGCGGGATCTGCGCCGTGCGCGTCACGCGGCGCGCGATCTGCGGGGCGAGGAGCGCCACGAAGTCGACCGGGCCCGCCGCGCCCGTGGCCATCGACGCGAGGACGACGCCGAGCGCGACGAGCCCGAGCCGCACCCGGCCCAGCCGCACGCCCAGGGCCGTCGCCGTGTCGTCGTCCATCGAGACCGTGCGCTGCGCCCTGGCGGCCCAGAGCACGAAGGGGCTGAGCAGCAGCAGCGCCCAGGCGAGCGGCGCGGCCTCGTCCCAGCCCCGGCCGTTGAGGGAGCCGGTCATCCACACCTGCGCCTGCTGGGCCACGAGGTAGTCGCCCTTGGTGAGGAACAGCTGGGTGACGGAGCGCAGCGCGACCGCGAAGCCGATGCCGATGAGGACGAACCGCGCGGCGTGCAGCCCGCCGCGCCAGGCGAAGACGTAGACGAGCGCCGCCGCCACGAGCCCGCCCGCGACGGAGAGGTAGGGCAGCGCCGCGTACGAGGTGACGCCGAGCGTCATCGCGCCCACCGTCAGCGCGCTCGCGCCCTGCGTCACGCCGATGATGTCGGGGCTGGCGAGCGGGTTGCGCGCCACGGTCTGGATCAGCGCCCCGGCGATCCCGAAGGCGACGCCGACCAGCAGGCCCACCGTCATGCGCGGCAGCCGCAGCGTCCCGACGACCAGTTCGTCGGGCGACGGCCGCCCGACGAGGACCTTGATCACTTCGCCGGGCGCCACGAAGGACTCGCCGACGCACAGATACGCCACGCACCCGGCGGCCAGCAGCACGGCCAGCGCCGCCGCGACGAGCGCCGCCCGCCGGTGCAGCAGGAAGGACGCGCGCCCGGCCCGTACGAGGGCGTACCCGGCGGGGCGCACCGGGCCGACAGCGGAGGCGGTCATGAGGCCACCGCCTTCCGGCGGACCAGGGTCACCAGGAACGGCACCCCGATCAGCGCCGTCATCACCCCCGCCGGCACCTCGCTCGGCGGGAAGACGATCCGTCCGATGACGTCGGACACGAGCAGCATCACCGGTCCGACGAGCGCCGCCATCGGCAGCACCCACCGGTGGTCGGTGCCGACGATCGCGCGCGCGATGTGCGGCACCGCGAGGCCCACGAAGGCGATCGGCCCGGCCGCCGCGACGCCCACGCCGGTGAGGACCGTCGCGCCGAGGCCGCCCACGATCCGTACGACGGCGACGTTCTGGCCGAGCCCCTTGGCGACGTCCTCGCCCAGCGCCAGCGCGTCCAGGCCGCGCGCCACCGAGAACACCAGCACCAGGCCCGCCAGCAGGAACGGCCAGACCTGGCCGACCAGCGCGGCGTCCCGGCCGGCCAGCGAGCCGACCTGCCAGAACCGGAACTCGTCCAGCGCCGCGGCCCGCGTGGTGAGGACCGCGTGCGACACCGAGGCCAGCAGCGCGTTGATCGCGGCGCCCGCGAGCGCCAGCTTCACCGGCGTCGCCCCGCCGCGCCCGCTCGTGGCCACCGCGTAGACCGCGACGGACGCGATGCCCGCGCCCGCGAAGGCGAACCACACATAGCCGGTGAGCGAGTGCGCCCCGGCGAAGGCGATGGCCAGCACCACGCCCACCGACGCGCCCTGGCTGATGCCGAGCACGCCGGGGTCGGCGATGGGGTTGCGGGTGATGCCCTGGAGGACCGTGCCGGCCATGGCGAGCGCCGCGCCGACCATCAGCCCGACGACGGTGCGCGGCAGCCGCATGGACCGTACGATCTCGGCGCTGTTGCCCGTGCCGCCGTGCAGCAGGGCGTCGACGACCTTCGCCGGCGCGATCTGGCTGCTGCCGATGGAGAGGCTGAGCAGGACCGCGACCAGCAGGGCGGCGACGGCGGCCGTCGTCCAGCCGACGCGGCGCCGCACCAGACGCGATCTGGGGCTGCTGATCGGGACGGCTGGCATCGCTTCCACTTCGCGGGTTCGGTGCGGGTCGGCGCTGCTGCCCCGCGCTGGGCCGTACCGCCCTGTGCCGGGCCGTGCTGCCTGCGCCGGACCGCGTGCTGTCCTGCGCCGATCGGCTGAATCGCGTCGGTCGACGCGGTTCGAGGTTGTGGTTAGGCGACGCTAAGTGTACGGGCACGGGCGCGGCACAATATCGGCATGGCCCCCCATACCCCGCATCACGCGACCACCGCCCGCCCCACGGCCCCCGCCGCCGGGACCGCCGCCGAACCGGCCTTCACCGTCGGCTTCGACCTCGACATGACCCTGATCGACTCCCGGCCCGGCATCCGGGCCGCGTTCTCGGCGCTGTCCGCCGAGACGGGCGTCCACATCGACGTCGACCTGACCATCACCCGGCTCGGCCCGCCGCTGGAGCTGGAGCTCGCGCACTGGTTCCCCGCCGATCAGATCGAGCCGATCGCCGACCGCTACCGCGCGATGTACCCCGAGCACGCCATCGAGCCGACGCTCGCCATGCCGGGCGCCCGCGAGGCTGTCGCCGCCGTGCGCGAGCTGGGCGGCCGGACGATCGTCGTCACCGCCAAGTACGAGCCCAACGCCAAGCTGCACCTGGAGCGGCTCGGCATCGGCGCGGACGCCGTGATCGGCTCGCTGTGGGCCGAGGCCAAGGCCGAGGCGCTGCGCGAGTACGGGGCGGCCGTCTACGTCGGCGACCACACCGGGGACGTGCGCGGGGCGCGTACGGCCGGTGCGCTGTCCGTGGCGGTGGCGACCGGGCCGTGCGGCGCGGACGAACTGCGCTCCGCGGGCGCGGACACGGTCCTCGACGACCTGACGGCGTTCCCTGCGTGGGTGCGCCGCTACGTCAGCGAACGGGCCTGACGCCGCTCCTGCGCGATCGAGCGCAGCACGCCCGCCGCGGCGATCACGAAGCCGACGCCCATGAGCATGCAGACGACGTAGGCGACCGAGGGCAGCGGGTGCAGGCCCAGGAACAGCGGGGCGACGGTGGCCAGAGTGGCCACCGCGCCGACGAGGAAGACGATGGCGCCGATTCGTACCAGCAGGTCACCGGCGCGCGTGGGGCTGGCGGGCACGGGGGTCCGGCCCCCGGCGGAAGGAGTATCACTCACCTCAACAGGGTAGGTCCCCTAGCCCCGGGGCGTTTGTCCCCATGGGCCAAAGCGCAGCGGAACCACCCGAGGACGTCTTGTCACCGGGCCCGGGACCATTAGCCTTGGCAGTGGCGGGTCCTGCGGCCCGCTGTAGTGCTATCCAGAGCCGTTTTCAGCTGCTTCCCGACGAGTACGAGGACGAGGACAGACGTGCCTACCGGCAAGGTCAAGTGGTTCAACAGCGAGAAGGGCTTCGGCTTTCTCTCCCGCGACGACGGCGGCGACGTCTTCGTGCACTCCTCAGTACTCCCGGACGGAGTCGAGGCGCTCAAGCCCGGCCAGCGCGTCGAATTCGGCGTCGTGGCGGGACAGCGCGGCGACCAGGCGCTCACGGTGACGCTGCTCGACCCCGCGCCGTCGGTCGCGGCCGCGCAGCGCCGCAAGCCCGACGAACTCGCCTCGATCGTGCAGGACCTCACCACGCTCCTGGAGAACGTCACCCAGCAGCTGGAGCGCGGCCGCTACCCCGACAAGGCGCACGGCGCGAAGATCGCGGGCATGCTGCGGGCGGTCGCGGACCAGCTGGACGTCTAGGACTCCGCCCCTTTTCGCCTACGCGAAGGCGAGCGCGTCCGGGCCGAGGGGCGGTACGAGCCCCTCGGCCGCGGCGCGCGTGAGGAGCCCGCGCACCGCCGCGTAGCCGTCCTCCCCGAGGTCGGCCGTGAACTCGTTGACGTACAGCCCGATGTGCCGGTCCGCGACGGCCGGGTCCATCTCCTGCGCGTGCTCCAGCACATACGGCCGGGAGACCTCCGGGTCGTCCCACGCCATCCGCACCGACGTCCGCGCGGCCTCGGCCAGCTCCCGCAGCCGCTCCGCGCCGAGCGAGCGCTTCGCGATGATCGCGCCCAGCGGGATGGGCAGCCCGGTGGTGGCCTCCCAGTGCTCGCCCATGTCGGCGAGGCGGTGCAGCCCGTAGTCCTGGTAGGTGAACCGCGCCTCGTGGATGACCAGGCCCGCGTCGACCTTGCCGTCCCGGACGGCGGGCATGATCTCGTGGAACGGCAGCACGACCACGTCGCCGACCCCGCCCGGCACCTCGGCCGCCGCCCAGAGCCGGAAGAGCAGATACGCCGTCGACCGCTCGCTGGGCACCGCGACGGTCTTCCCCCGCAGGCTCGCCGGATCACCGGCCTCCGCCGATTCCCGGGTGAGGACGAGCGGGCCGCAGCCGCGCCCCAGCGCGCCGCCGCAGGGCAGCAGGGCGTAGTCGTCGAGGACCCAGGGCAGCACCGCGTACGACACCTTGAGCACGTCGAACTCGCCGCGCTCCGCCATGCCGTTGGTGATGTCGATGTCCGCGAAGGTCACATCGAGGGCGGGCGCGCCGGGGACGCGGCCGTGCGCCCACGCGTCGAAGACGAAGGTGTCGTTCGGGCACGGCGAGTACGCGATCTTCAGAGGCGCGTTCATGGGGTTCTCTCCTCTTCTTCGCTTACGGGCTCAAGTCGGCCCATCAAGTCGGCCCAGCGGCCGAAGGCCCGCGCCAGTACGTCCAGGGCCTCCCCGATCCGCCAGGCCGCCCGGTCGCGCGGCCCCACCGGGTTGGAGACCGCCCGGACCTCCAGCGCGGGCACGCCGTGCGCGGCGGCGGCCTCGGCGACGCCGAACCCCTCCATCGCCTCGGCGAGCGCACCCGGGTGACGGGCCGTCAGCTCAGCGGCGCGCGCGGCGGAACCGGTCGCGGTGGACACCGTGAGCACGGCGCCGGGCGCCGCTCCCGTCGCCTCGGCCACGGCCCGTACCAGATGCTCCGGAGCCTGGTGCGCCACGGTCCCGAAGCCGAGCTCGGCGGTGGAGCGGAACCCGTCGGGCGTCTCGGCGCCCAGGTCGGCGGCGATGATCGCGTCCGAGACCACCAGCGAGCCGACGGGCGCGGCGGGCTGGAAGCCGCCGCCGATGCCCGCGGACAGCACGAGGTCGTACGGCTGCGAGCGGAGCGCCGCGGCGGCGAGCGCGGCGGCGGCCCCGGCCCCGGCGGCGCCCGGACCCACGCCCGCCGCCAGCGCGTCGAGCACCGGCCCGGCGGAGTGGCGCACCCGGTGCAGCATCCCGCCCGGCACGGCGATCTCCGCCGGGGGCTCCGCGGGGTCCCCGGCGGGCGACGCGCCGCGCACGACCGCGTCGCGCTCGGCGGGGACGGCGGTGACGACGAGTACGCGCATCAGTGGAGACCCCTCACGCCGCGTCAGGAGCCGTCGCGCTCCAGGTTGAAGTGCCACATGCCCTTGGCCTCGCCCTTGCTGAGCTCGATGACCGTGACGGTGACCTTGTCCATCAGGGTCGCCTGGCCCATCTGGTTCTTCTGCGTGAAGAGGGTGTCCGTGTCGAACGTGCGGTACGTGTTGTTGGTGGGCTCCGGCATGACCGGCCCGCCCGCGACGACGACCCAGCCGGTGTCGGCGATCTTCGGCTCCACGCCGATGCGCACCTTCTCGCCGGCGCCGACCTTCACGGTCTTGCCGTCCTTCTTCGACAGGCACTTCTCCATCACGGACTTCTCGAGCGCCTTGCCGTCGCCGAAGCAGCCGGCGGTGGCCTCGGAGGTCACGGTGGTCGAGCCGACGGTCACCGTGGCCAGCGGAGTCGGCTTGTCGCAGGCGGTAAGGGCGACAAGCCCCAAGGTCACGGCACCGACGGCGGCAGCGGCGCGGCGGCCCTTACCCCGGGAAAACAGAGCGGTCATGCGGGCAGGTTATCGGTCGCCTCCGCTCACGCCACGCGGGGGTGCGGCGTGCCGCGCCGGGCGGCGGCCAGCAGACCCCGTACGGAAGCGGCCACGCCCAGCGCGACGACCGCCGCGGCGACCGACATGCCGAGCACTCCGTTGAGCGGCAGCAGGATGCCGATCGCCCCGCCCGCCACCCACGACATCTGCAACAGCGTCTCCGAGCGCGCGAACGCGGACGTACGGACCTCCTCCGGCACATCGCGCTGGATCATCGAGTCCAGCGACTGCTTGCCGAGCGCCTGCGAGATGCCGGCCGTCGCCGCGACGACGGCGAGCGCCACGGGGCTGTAGAGGACGGCCGCGACGACGGCCGCGGTCAGCGCCGCCGTCAGCACCAGCGCGATCATCGACTCCGGCGCGCGGGAGCGCAGCAGCGCGCCGATGGCCGTGCCGAGCGCGTTGCCGCCGCCCGCCGCCACGGCGACGACGCCCAGCGAGACCGCCGCGCTCAGCCCGTGCATCGGATGCTCGCGCAGCATGAACGCCAGAAAGAAGGTGAGGAAGCCGGAGAGCATCCGGAACGCGCTGTTGGCCTGGAGCCCGTGCAGGACGGACGAGCCGACCGTCCGCAGCCCGAGCGGCTTCGGCCGCCGCGGCTGATGGCGCCGCCCCCGCCGGGTCAGCGCCGGAACGCGTACGGGCCGGTGCTCGCGCGTGGTCAGGCGGGCCCGCGCCTCGCCCTTCGCCGAGTCCACCTTGTGGGGCAGCGAGATCGACAGGACCATGCCGACGAGGAAGAGCACACAGGCCCCGTACAGCGGCCAGGCCGCGCCGATCTGATGCAGCCCCGCGCCGATCGGCGCCGCCGCGCCGGTGGCCAGCAGGCCGCCGAGCGTCACCCGCGAGTTCGCCTTGACCAGCGAGATCCGCGGCGGCAGGAGGCGCGGCACGACCGCGGACCGCACGACGCCGTACGCCTTGGAGGCCACCAGCACGCCCAGCGCCGCCGGATACAGCTCCAGGCTGCCGCTCACCACCGCGCCCGTCATGGTCAGCGCGAGCAGCGCGCGGGTCAGCATCGCGCTCGCCATGGCGGCCCGGCGGCCGTGCGGCAGCCGGTCCAGCAGCGGGCCGATGACCGGGGCGAGCAGGACGAAGGGCGCCATCGTGACGGCCAGGTACAGGGCCACCCGGCCGCGCGCCTGGTCGGTGGGGACGGAGAAGAAGACGGTGGAGGCCAGCGCCACCGTGATCAGCATGTCGCCGGCCGAGTGCACCGCGTGCAGCTCGATCAGCTTGCCGAGACCGGACTCGCCCGCGCCGTGCGCGTGCGTGGCGCGCCGGACGGCCCGGGCCGCCCCGGTGAACGGCGCGCGCAGGGCGTGACCGGCTGCCCGTCCCGCCCGGCGGAGCGGGCTGCCATGAGCGGACCGGATGGCTCCCACCACGCCATACTGCCCCAAGACGTGCGGAAGATGGCGCGTTACCGCCATCTGCCGGTCAGAAGGCGATCATTCGCCGCTCCGTCGCCGAGGCGTCCCCGGGGATCCGCGCGGTGTTCCCCGTTCCCCGCGGTGCTCCTCGCGGGTGTCCTTTCCGTATCGGGTCGGGCACGGGGAGATCTCCGCCGGACGCCGCGACACGGCCGTACGGGTCCGGCACGGCGCGCCGGTACGGGCATGGGCCCCGGACGCGTACGGATGTGAGGCTCGCCGTGGCCCGGGTATCCCCCGCGCGGTCGAGCGGGGTAGCGTGCGTAGCGCGCCACCGGCGGTCGTTCTTGGCCGCGCGCCGAGTCTCGATCCCGCAGAATGGGTCATACAAGGTGCGCCCCTGACCGTTCGGGCGCGGACGTCGACGCGGTCCCCCGGTCCGCTCCGTCCGCCGACCCGGCCGTACGGCCGGCGCACTCGTGAGACGGCGTGGAAGAGAGAATCGATCCTGTGAGTGCTGCGATGCGAAGCCGGACCCCTGACCGCCTGTGCGCCGAGGCGGTCGAATTGGCCCGTGCGGCGGCCGAGGAAGCGGCGCTCCCCGGAATGGTCGGCGAGCACGTGGAGGTCGCCGCCGAGGGCGACCGCGTCGTCACCCACTTCTTCGCCTGCCAGGAGCCCGGCTACCGGGGCTGGCGCTGGGCGGTGACGGTCGCCCGCGCGTCCCGTGCCAAGGCCGTCACCCTGGACGAGGCCGTCCTGCTGCCCGGCCCCGACGCGCTGCTCGCCCCCGAATGGGTGCCGTGGAGCGAGCGGCTGCGCCCCGGCGACATGGGTCCGGGGGACCTGCTGCCGACCGAGGCCGACGACCTGCGTCTGGAGCCGGGGTTCTCCGGGGAGGACGCGCCGCCGCCGAGCTCCGTCCTGGCGGACGAGGCCACTGCCGGGCGGCGGCTGGCGGATCTGGCCGATGCCGAGGACGCGGAGCTGACGGGCCCCTCCGGTGAGGCCGCTTCGGCCGCCGAGCCCGCCGCCACGACGGAGCGGGGCCGTATCACCGCCGTCGCGGAGGAGCTCGGCATGCGCCGGGCGCGCGTCCTGTCCCGGTACGGGCTGCATGCCGCGGCCGACCGGTGGGACGAGCTGTACGGGCCCAAGACCCCGATGGCGCAGGCCGCGCCCGCCTCCTGCGCCAGCTGCGGATTCCTCGTGCCGCTGGCGGGGTCGCTGCGGCAGGCGTTCGGCGTGTGCGCCAACGAGTTCGGGCCGGCGGACGGGCATGTGGTGTCGCTGGGGTTCGGGTGCGGGGGGCATTCGGAGGCGGCCGTCATGCCTAAGCCCTTGCGGCCGGCTGCTCCTGTGATCGATGAGACGTTGGTCGATCCGTTGCCGTTGCGGCCGGATCGGGGCGGCGGGTCCGTGGAGCCGGACGCTCCGGCGGAGGAGCTGGGTCACTCCTGACGGGAGTTCAGCCCTCGGCTGGATGATCGCGCGGTTCCTCGCGCCCCTTGGGGGGGGCTGGTGTGGTTCGTCGGCCGCGGTCCGGTTGTGGCTGGTCGCGCAGTTCCTCGCGCCCCTGGTGGGGCTGGTGTGGGCGGTCGGCCGGGGGCTCCCCGCGCCCCTGATGGGGCTGGTGTGGGCGGTCGGCTGCGGGGTTCCTCGCGCTCCTGATGGGGCTGGTGTGGGTGGTTGGGGGCGGTTCCCTGCGCTCCTTTCGGGGCGCTCGCCGTTTGCGTTGCCGAGGCGTGGAGAGCAGCTAGGGGCGGAAGCGCTGTACGTTTCGCGGCAGGCAGTGCGGCGGGAAATTGGTGCGGGGCTAGTAGGGGAGACGACACGTGAGCGGCGCGGCGATGGTGCGAGGCGTGGGCGAGGACGCGGACCCGTTCGGGACCGGGCGGCTGCGGCGCGGGGTGCTGGACGCCTGGGCCGCGTCGCCCGCGCGGTTCCGTGAGGACGCCAACGCCGAGGAGGACCTGTCGCTCGGCGGCTACCGCGACCGGCTCGTCGTCGAGCTGGCGCAGAACGCCGCCGATGCCGCCGCCCGCGCCGGCGTCCCCGGCCGGCTGCGGCTGACGCTGCACCCCGGCCGCGACGGCGCGCCTGCCGTCCTCGCCGCCGCCAACACCGGCGCCCCTCTCGACGCCGCCGGCGTGGAGTCCCTGTCCACCCTCCGGGCCTCCGCCAAGCGGGACGAGGAGGGGGCCGGCGGCGCCGTCGGGCGCTTCGGCGTCGGGTTCTCCGCCGTCCTCGCCGTCAGCGACGAGCCCGCCGTCGTCGGCCGCTCCGGCGGCGTCCGGTTCTCGCTCGCCGAGGCCCGGCTCATCGCGGCGGACGCCGCGTCGGCGGCGCCCGGACTCGGCGCGGAGATCCGCCGCCGCGACGGTCACGTGCCGCTGCTGCGGCTGCCCCTGCCGGCCGAGGGCTCCGCCCCCGACGGGTACGACACCGTCGTCGTCCTGCCGCTGCGCGACGGCGCGGCCGAGGACCTGACGGCGCGGCTCCTGGCGGACCTCGACGACGCGCTGCTGCTGACCCTGCCGGGACTGTCCGAGGTCGTCGTGGAGACGGCGGACGGCGTGCGGACGGTGACGCGCCGCACCGACGGCCCGTACACCGTCGTCGAGGACAGCGCCCGCACCGTTCCCGCCCGCTGGCGCGTCGCGCGCACCGGCGGCCCGCTGAACGCGGCGCTGCTCGCCGGCCGCCCGGTGGAGGAGCGGCTGCGCCCGAACTGGTCGGTGACGTGGGCGGTGCCCGTGGACGCCGACGGCGCGCCCGTACGGCCGACGACCGCGCCCGTGCTGCACGCGCCGACCCCGACCGACGAGCCGCTGGGCCTGCCCGCCCTGCTCATCGCCTCCTTCCCGCTGGAGCCCACCCGCCGCCGCACCGCGCCCGGCGCGCTCACGGACTTCCTGGTGGCGCGGGCCGCCGAGGGGTACGCGGCGCTGCTGGGCGACTGGCGGCCCGTCGGCCCCGGCACCGTCGACCTGGTGCCCGGCCCCCTCGGCAAGGGCGAACTCGACGGCGAGCTGCGCCGCCTGCTGCTGGAGCGGCTGCCCAGGGTCCCGTTCCTGCCCAGCGCCGCCGCCGAACAGGGCGGCGAGCCCGCGGCGGACCGTGTTCCCGACGCCGCCTTCGACGACCCCACCGCGCTCACCGGCACGGCCGGGAACGCGTACGTGCTGCGCCCCGCCGACGCCGAGATCGTGGAGGGCGCCGGGGCCGCGACCGTCGCCGCGCTCGCCGAGCTGTTCCCCAGCCTGCTGCCCGCCGGGCTGGAGCGCCGGGTCGAGCTGCGCGTCCTCGGGGTGGAGCGGGTGCCGCTGGGGGAGATGGTCGACCGGCTGGCCGGGGTCGAGCGGGACCCCGCGTGGTGGCGGCGGCTGTACGACTCGCTGGCGGGGGTCGACCCGGACCGGCTGTCGGGGCTGCCGGTGCCGCTCGCGGACGGCCGTACGACCATCGGCCCCCGCCAGGTGCTGCTGCCGGGCGCCGCGGACGGGGCCCGGCACGAGGCGCTCGCCCGGCTCGGGCTGAAGGTCGCGCACCCCGACGCCGCGCACCCGCTGCTGGAGAAGCTGGGCGCGGTGCCCGCGTCCCCGCGCGCCGTCCTGACGACGCCCCAGGTGCGGGCGGCGGTCGCGAACTCGCTGGACGCGGACGACGACGCGTACGGGCTGCTCGAAGGCGACGCGCTCGGTGCCGAGGAGCTGGCGGAGACCGTGCTCGCGCTCGTACGGGACGCGCACCTGGCCCCCGGCGACGAGCCGTGGCTGGCGGCGCTGGCGCTCCCCGACGAGGACGGCGAACTGGCACCGGCCGGTGAACTCGTGCTGCCGGGCAGCCCGTTCGAGCAGGTCGTACGGGCCGGGGAGCTGGCCGCCTGCGACGCGGAGCTGGCCGAGCGGTGGGGCGAGCAGCCGCTCACCGCGGTGGGCGTGCTCGCCACCTTCGCCCTCGTGCGCGCCACCGACGTCGTCCTGGACCCCGACGAACTGGAGCCCCGCGACGGCGATTTCGCGGAGCCGGACGACGCCGGGCTGCTGGACGCCGTCGACGTGTGGTGCGAGGACGTGCTCGACGGGCTGGAGCAGACGGCGGTGCCGCCGGTGGCCACCGAGATCGTGGCCGTACGCGACCTGGACCTGGTCGACGACGACGCGTGGCCGCAGGCGCTGCGGATGCTCGCGCAACCGCCGCTGCGCGACGCGCTGACCGCGCCCGTACGGGTGCTGCTGCCGGACGGCACGACGGAGTCGGTGCGCCCGTACACGGCGTGGTGGCTGCGCGGCCACCCCGTGCTGGACGGGCGGCGCCCGGCCGGCCTGCGGGCCGGGGGCGGCGACCCGCTGCTGGCCGGACTGTACGAGGCCGCCGACGCGGCCGACCTCCTCGGCGACGGCGGCGACGAGCAGGTGCTGCGGGCCCTGGGCGTACGGACCTCCGCGGCCTCCCTCCTGGACGAGCCCGGTGGCGCCGCCGAGCTGCTGGCGCGGCTCGCGGACGACCGGCTGCCGGTCGGCGCGACCCAACTGCACGGCCTCTACAGCGCGCTGTCCGCCCTCGACCCCGAGCAGGTCACGCTCCCCGACGAGCTGCGGGCCGTCGTCGACGGCGAGGTGCGGGTCGTGGACGCGGCGGACGCGCTGATCGCCGACGCCCCGGACCTGCTGCCCCTGACGGCGGGCCGGGCGCTGCTGCCCGTACGGCCCGCGCTGGCGGCGGACCTCGCGGAGCTGCTGCAAGTACGGCGGCTGAGCGAGGAATTCACGGCTCCGGCGCCCGGCGGCGGCGAGCGGCGCGAGGTGCCGGACGGCGTGCGGGTCCTGCTGCCGGGCGCGCCGGACTCGTACGTCGAGCACGAGGAGCTGACGGTCGAAGGCGTCGAACTGGACTGGCGTTACGGCCCGGACGGGGTGCTGCACGCCTCGACGCTGGAGGGCGTCGCGGCGGGCCTGGCATGGGCGGCCGGCCACTGGAGCCGGCGCTTCGAGGCGGCGGCGCTGCTGGAGGACCCGTCCCGGACGGATGAGCTGGCCGAGGCCCGCTGGTTCGACTAGAACCGCACCGGCCGCCCGCCGGCCCGACCGAAGGTTCTGTCCCGCTGTCCCAGGGGCGGCGGCCCCCGCCGCCCCGCGCCCCCGCGCCCGGCGTGTCCCGGCGCGGCCGTTGCGTGTCCCCGCGCACCCGTGTACGTCTGTACGGAAAACGAACATGCCTGTGAGCGTGTGGTGTTCCCTGTTCACCACACGCCCCAGGTGCTCGGTCCCCCCAGCACCCCCCTGACCCAGGTGATCCAGCGCCGTGGGCCCCGTACCGCAGTGGCCACCCCCGTCAGCCACTGTGCGCGGACTCCGGCGGCCGGATCACCTGGCTCACGACACTAGGGCGGCGCGGGAGCGACGACGAGGTTCACCTTGCACTGCGGGGCGGGCCAGAGGTTTCAGAAACCACATTCACCAACATCGGGAGGTCGGGTGCAGACGCGGGAGAGTACGGACACCGGCGGCGCCATCGGGGCGCGGTGGAGAATCGAGCGGGCCGAGGACGTGCTGCGGATGCAGAGCCTCGCCCGCTCCGGCGGGACCCGGGCGCTGCTGCGCTGGCTCGCCGCCCGGGCCGGCGGCTGGGCGGGGCTGCTCGACGCCTCCGGCACCGTGCTGTGCGCCGCCATGCACCACCGCCCCGCGATACGGGCGGCAGACGGGCACGGCGCGTCCGGGGGACAGGCGACCGCGCTGGCGTCCGGGGCGGCGCGCACGCTCACCGACCGGGGGCTGCGCTCCGTGACCCTCGACGGGGGCGCCGAGACGGCGGTCCTCTTAGCACTCGGCGGGCCCCGGCACCAGCAGGGTCTCGCCCTCGGCGTCGTGGTGGCCGGCCCGCTGCCCGACCGGCTGTCCGCGCTGCTCGCCGACGTCACCCTGCCGCTGGCCCTGTGCTGGGAGGCGGAGAGCGCCGAGCGCAAGCGGCGCCGCGTGGACCTCGCGGAGTCCCGCAGCCGCGAGGCGGTGCTGCACCTGCTGATGATCGGGCAGCTCGCCACCGCCCACCAGATCGCGGGCGCCCTGCGGCCGCGCCTGCCCGACCTGATGCGGGTGTACGTGGCCGAGTGCCCGCCGGGGCGCCGCGACGACGTGGTGCGGATGTGCGCGGACGCCTCCGAGGGGCGCGCCTGGGTGGTGCGGTGCCCCGTCTACTCCGGCCATGTGATCGCCCTGACGCCCCCGCCGTCCGGCCCCGCCGGGCCGCTCGACCGGGCCCTGACCTCCATGGCGGGCGACTGCGCCGTCGGCGTCAGCGACGACGTGCCGCTGCGCGAGACGGCCGTCGGCTACGCGCAGGCGTTCCACGCCCTGGCCATCGCCCGCGCCCACACCGACCGGTACGCGAGCTTCGGGGCCGCGCCCGAACTGGCCCTCGTGGCGGGCGGCGTGGCCGCGCCCTGGGCCCGCGCCCTGCTGGAGCCGCTCATCTCGCACGCCCCCAAGCGGCCCCAGGACCCCGGCGGCCAGGAGCTGATCGCGACGGCCTCGTCCTGGCTCGCGTTCTTCTCCCGCGCCACCGCCCACCTCAAGATCCACCGCAACACCCTCGCCGCCCGGCTGCGGCTGATCGGCCAGCTGCTCGGCATGGACCTCGACCGGCTCGCCGACCAGTCCGCGCTCGCCCTCGCCCTGCGCGTGCACGCCGCTCCCGTACCGCCGCCCGACCACCGGCCCGGCGACCCGGACACCGAGCCCGCCCACACCCTCGACGACCTGCTGTCCCGGCCCGCCGTCCAGCGGTGGGCCCGCATCCAGCTCCGCCCGCTCGCCGCCGGGGGCTGCCAGGCCGACCCGTCGGCGACGCTGCGCACCTGGCTGGAGCAGGACGCCCAGCTCAGCCGTACCGCCGCCGAGCTGGGCATCTCGATCCCCGGCGCGCGCAAGCGGCTGACCCGCCTGGAAGCGCAGCTGGAACGCTCCCTGCTGCACGCCCCGAGCGCGCGCCACGACCTGTGGCTGGCCTACCGTGCCGTGGGCCTGACGGCCGCCCAGCCCTGAGGCGGCCCGCTGCTACGGGGCCGGGGCGGGGTCTACGGGGCCGGGGCGGGTACGGGTGCGGCCGGCGCTTCGGCGAGGAGCCGCTCGTACGTGTGATGGCGGCGGGTCGCGGTGCGCCGGTGCAGGAGGTCCGCCGCCCGTACGTGCTCCCCGGCGTCGGCCAGCGCGCGGGCCAGGGTGTCCTGGACGATCTCCCGCTCCACCCGCACCCCGCCGATCCGCTCCACCCCTTCGCCGAGCGCGGTGAGCAGGTCCACGGCCGCCGCGGGGCGGCCGGCGGTCAGGTGCGCGAGGGCCTCGGCGACCGGCGCGAGGGCCTCGCGGTACTCGGCGCGCGGGTCCCCGGCCGCCCGCCGGGCCAGCGCGCGCAGGTCGTCCGTGGCGGCCTCCACGGCCAGGGCGAGGGCCAGGTTGAAGGTGTGGAAGACCTCCGCCATGCCGCCGGGCGCGGCCAGCAGGCCCCGTACGCGCGCGAGGTCGGTGCGGCCCGCGGGCTCCTGCCCGACGAGCAGCAGCCGCCAGTTGGTCGCGGCCCGCATCCCGACGTCCGAGTCGGCCAGCACCGCGTCCGCGCGCCGCCGCGCGTCGGGAAAGTCGCCGCAGGCGATCGACTGGAGGGCCGCGTGCCAGTTGAGGTGGCGGAACTGCAAGGCCCGGGGGTCGTCCGCCAGCCAGCGGTCGAGGGCGGCGGAGGCGGCGGGACCGGCGCCCAGCTCGTGCTCGGCGTGCGCGCGGGCGTGCACCGCGACACCGGCCCGGGGGTTCAGGATCAGGGCCCGCCCGGCGAGCTCATGGGCCTCCTCCACCCGGCCCGCCTCCACCCGCGCCCAGGCCAGCCACCCCGCCCAGGCCCAGCTGTCCGGCCCGGCCCGTACGTACTGCTCCTCGATCAGGGCGTCGCCGCGCTCGCGGTAGGCGGGGTCCCCGCAGGCGTGGAACGCGTCCAGCATCAGCCCGGCCACCTCGTCCGCGGGCCACTGGGCGAAGTGCGCCACCAGATGGTCGGCCGCGAGGCGGTACTGCCGCAGGACGCTGAGGAACACGCCGTAGACCAGGCTGGCCTCCCGCGCCCCGGCCGCCTGCGCGTCCTCGTACGCGATGACCAGCTCATCCTTCAGCGCCGCCTCGCCGAGTCGGTCCCCGGTGGCCAGCATCAGCAGCGCCCGCGCCACACCGTAGCGCGGCTGCCCGGCCGTCCACTCCCGCAGCAGGGGCATCGCCCGCCCGCTGAGCGCCAGCACTTCCCGTACGGCCTCGTCGCCCACCGGCCCACCTGTCCGTACGGGCGCGGGCGAGGAGCCCGTCACTCCGCGGGGCGGATCAGCGCGTAGCAGACGAAGCCGCTGTTCCCGCAGTGGTTGCGCGACAGGTGCAGCGGCAGGACGAGGCGGTTGCCGCTCGCCGCGCCGCTGTCGGCGGCCGTGCCGCCCGCCGCTGCCGCGCGGCCCACGTTGAGGCAGCTGTTGCCGTACGCCGGGTTCCCGATGCCGATGATGTTGGCCTCGGCCGTACCGGCGGGGAGCAGCGTCGCCCCCGCCGCCGCGCCGACCACCGCGCCCACTGCCCCGGCCCGTCTGCCCGCAGCCCGCATGTCCACGATCGGTGTCCCTCCGTCGCGGGGCACCGATCCAGGTGCTCCCTGTCCAGACCGCGCCACGGAATCCCCGGGGCGCACTCCGCCCAACGACGGGAATCCCAGCCGGTCACCCTCCGGAGTTATTGACTACAATCCGTAATGACTCTCTGAATTCTTCAGACCGGGAACCGCTTGCCCACCCAGCGCCAGACGACCTCCAGGACCGCCGAGGCGACGGCCGCGATGCCGACGGCGGCCCACGGCATCGTCGTGCCGACGAGCTTGAGCGCGAAGAACGTCTGGAGCCACGGCGTGACGAGCACGATCAGGAACCCCGCCGCCATCGCCAGGACCAGCCCGACGCGCCACCAGGTGTACGGGCGGGCAATGATCGCCAGGACCCACATGGAGACGATGAACAGCGTCAGCGTCGCGACGCTCGTCTCGGCGTCGAGGGAGCCGGGCCCCGTGTAGTAGTGCCGGGCCAGCAGATAGGCGACGAAGGTGGCGGCGCCCGCGATGACGCCGGCGGGGATCGAATAGCGCATCACCCGGCGGACGAAGTGCGGCTTCGCGCGCTCCTTGTTGGGGGCCAGCGCCAGGAAGAAGGCGGGCACGCCGATGGTCAGCGTCGACAGCAGCGTCAGATGGCGGGGGAGGAAGGGGTAGGGGACCTGGGAGCAGACGACGAGGATCGCCAGCAGCACGGAGTAGACGGTCTTCGTCAGGAACAGGGTCGCGACGCGGGTGATGTTGCCGATGACGCGGCGGCCCTCCGCCACCACCGACGGCAGCGTCGAGAAGCTGTTGTTCAGCAGCACGATCTGCGCGACGGCCCGCGTCGCCTCGGAGCCGGAGCCCATCGAGACGCCGATGTCGGCGTCCTTGAGCGCCAGCACGTCGTTGACGCCGTCGCCCGTCATCGCCACGGTGTGGCCGCGCGACTGGAGGGCGGCCACCATGTCCCGCTTCTGCTGCGGGCTGACGCGGCCGAACACCGCGCCGTCCTCCAGCACCGCCGCCATCTCGTCCCGCTCGGCGGGCAGCCGCCGGGCGTCGACGGGGTTCTCCGCGCCGGACATGCCGAGCTTCCCGGCGACCGCCCCCACCGAGACCGCGTTGTCGCCGGAGATGACCTTCGCCGCGACGTTCTGCTCGGCGAAGTAGCCCAGGGTGTCGGCGGCGTCCGGCCGCAGCCGCTGCTCCAGGATGACGAGCGCGGCGGGCCGTACGCCCTGGGCCACGCGCGGGTCGTCCAGCCCCCGTTCCGTACGGGCCAGCAGCAGCACCCGCAGCCCCTGCGCGTTCAGATCGTCGATCTCGGCGAGGGACGCGTCGCCGTCCGGCAGCAGGACGTCCGGCGCGCCCAGCAGCCAGGTGCTCTCCTCGCCGTCCGGGCCGCCGAGGGCCGCGCCGCTGTACTTGCGGGCGGAGGAAAACGGCAGCGCCTCGGTGGAGTGCCAGCCGTCGGCGGCCGGATACGCGTCGATGATCGCCTGGAGGGAGGCGTTGGGGCGCGGGTCGGACTGGCCGATGGCGCCGAGCACCTGGTGGACGTACGACTCCTCGGCGCCGTTCAGGGGCCGCAGCTCCGTGACGTCCATGCCGCCCTCGGTGAGGGTGCCCGTCTTGTCGAGGCAGACGACGTCGACGCGGGCCAGCCCCTCGATCGCGGGCAGCTCCTGCACCAGGCACTGCTTGCGCCCGAGCCGGATCACGCCGATCGCGAAGGCCACGGACGTCAGCAGCACCAGGCCCTCGGGGACCATCGGCACGATGCCGCCGATCACCCGGCGGACGGCCTCGCGCCAGTCGTGGTTCTGCACGACGAGCTGGCTGACGATCAGGCCGATCGCGGTCGGCACCATCATCCAGGTCACGTACTTGAGGATCTGGCTGATGCCGGTGCGCAGCTCGGAGTGGACGAGCGTGAAGCGGGACGCCTCCTCGGCGAGCTGCGCCGCGTACGCCTCGCGGCCCACCTTGGTCGCGGTGAACGCGCCGCCGCCCGCCACCACGAAGGACCCCGACATCACCTTGTCGCCGGGCTTCTTCAGCACCGGGTCGGCCTCACCGGTCAGCAGCGACTCGTCGATCTCCAGCCCGTCGGCCTCCAGGATCTCGCCGTCGACGACGCACTTGTCGCCGGGGCCGAGCTCGATGGTGTCGCCGAGGACGATCTCCCCGGTGGGGATCGCGGCCGCCGTACCGTTCCTTCGCACGGTGGGCTTGGACTCGCCGATGACGGCGAGGCTGTCGAGGGTCTTCTTGGCGCGCAGCTCCTGGATGATGCCGATCGCCGTGTTGGCGACGATCACGAAGCCGAAGAGGCCGTCCTGGATGGGGCCGACGACCAGGATGATCAGGAAGAGGACGCCGATGATGGCGTTGAAGCGCGTGAAGACGTTGGCGCGGACGATCTCCGTCGTGGACCGCGAGGACCGCACCGGCACATCGTTGACTTCGCCGCGTGAGACGCGCTCGGCGACCTGTGCGGTGGTCAGCCCGGGGTGCCCCGACGGCGGTACGGGCTCTTCGACTGCGGTCTGCGCCGGATCGGTCATGCCAACGACGGTACGGGGCCCACGCCGGGTTCACCCCTTGGATATACGCGTTCGGCGGCGTGGCAGAGGTCTCATCAACCGTTCACGGACGGGAAGCGTCCCGCCATTCCAGCCCGTCCGGCGTTTGAGGACACGAAGACACGAGCCCGGTCCAACCCAGCCCGTCCGGCGATTGAGGACCGGGGTCCGGGGCAGAGCCCCGAGTCTCAGGCCTCAGGCCGCGGCTCAGTGGCCCCGGCCGCGTGACGACGGATGGCCGCGTCCCGCTTCCGTACGTACCAGATCCCCAGCAACCCCAGCGCCGCCGCGGCCAGACACGTCCACACCCACCACAGGTGCCCGTTGTCGTGGAACCACCCGTAGAACGGCAGCTGGGCCAGGAAGAGGATGAACCACGCGATGGTGCCGCCGGTGATGGTGGCGACGACATTGCCCTCATAGGGCTCCGGCGCCTCGTGCCGTGGAGTCCACTTCGTCATGGGCTCCAGCCTAGACGGTGGTGTCGGGGCGGCCCGCCGCGGCCGGGACGCGAGCGGAAGCGGTGGTTCATAGGGGTCTACGCGCGGAGATAGCAATTGATGGCTTGTTTATTCATACTGAAACCGCTCGTATCTGACTGGTTTCTTTCGTCTGATCGTCCAAAGAGGGTCTGTTCGGCTCCAGAGTGTGCAGAGTTATCGGCGCTATCGGTCCGGTCCCCGCAGTCCCGCTCGCCTTTCCGCGCCTCTTCGGAGGCCCGTACGACTGAGGTCCCGCATGTCCCCCTCGGCCACTGCTCCGGTCGACGCGAAGCCGCCGCTCCCGACGCCGCCCAAGAACTGGTTCGACGCCTTCTTCAAGATCTCCCAGCGCGGCTCGACCGTCTCCCGTGAGCTCCGCGGCGGGCTGGCCACCTTCTTCGCGATGGCCTACATCATCGTCCTGAACCCGATCATCCTGGGCAGCGGCGAGGACAAGTTCCACCACCAGCTCGACAACGCCCAGCTGGTCACCGCCACCGCCCTGATGGCGGGGCTGACCACGATCCTGATGGGCGCGATCGGCAATGTGCCGATCGCCTGCGCCGCGGGCCTGGGCATCAACGCCGTCGTCTCGCTCCAGCTCGCGCCCAAGATGAGCTGGCCGGAAGCGATGGGCATGGTGGTGCTGGCCGGCCTGGTGCTGATGGTGCTGGTCGCCTCGGGGCTGCGGCAGCGGGTGATGGACGCGATCCCCGGCGGGCTGCGCCGGGCCATCGCGATCGGCATCGGGCTGTTCATCTCGCTGGTCGGCCTGGTCGACGCCGGGTTCGTCTCGCGCAACCCGGACGACGCGCACACCACCGTCCCGCTCGGCCTGGGCACCGGCGGCCAGCTCCAGGGCTGGCCGGTGCTGGTGTTCGTGATCGGCCTGGGGCTGATGTTCGTGCTGACGGTGCGCAAGGTGCGCGGCGCGATCCTGATCGGCATCGTCGCGATGGCCGTCGTCGCGATCATCATCAACTCGATCGCCACCATCCCGGACGCGAGCTGGGGCCTGTCGGTGCCGACCGTCCCGGACAACGTCGTGGGCGCGCCCGACTTCTCGCTCATCGGCGACATCAGCCTCTTCGGCGGCTTCCACGAGGTCGGCATCCTCACCGGCTGCCTCTTCGTCTTCACCGTGCTGCTGTCCGGCTTCTTCGACGCGATGGGCACGATCATCGGCGTCGGCGAGGAGGCCGGGCTGACGGACGAGCGGGGGCAGCTGCCGGGCATGGGCCGGATCCTGATGGTGGACGGCGTCGCGGTCGCGGCCGGCGGGCTCGGCTCGGCGTCCGCCAACACCTGCTTCGTGGAGTCCACGGCGGGCGTCGGCGAGGGCGCCCGTACGGGCCTGGCGAACTTCGTGACCGGCGGGCTGTTCCTGCTGGCGCTCGTCTTCACGCCGCTGGCGACCGTGGTGCCCTCGCAGGCCGCGACGCCCGCGCTGCTCGTCGTCGGTTTCCTGATCATGTCGGCCAACGTCCGGGAGATCGACTGGAGCGACTTCACGATCGCGATCCCGGCGTTCCTGACGATCATCTCGATGCCGTTCACCTACAGCATCACCAACGGCATCGGGATCGGCGTGCTCGCCTTCATCCTGCTGCGGATCGCCGACCGCCGGGCCCGCGAGATCCCGTGGCTGCTGAGCGTGGTCGGGGTGTGTTTCCTCGTCTACTTCCTGCTCAACCCGATCGAGCAGCTGCTGGGCGTGAAGTAGCGCGGCGGCGGATGGTCAGGGCGGCGGGGCGGAGTAGAACGCCTCCGTCGCGTCGACGGAGCGCTGGAACCGCTCGTCGAAGTCGTCCCGAATGAGCGTCCGGACCACGTAGTCCTGGACGCTCATTCCTCTTTTCTCGGCGTGCTGCCGGACCCGGTCCAGCAGGTCGCCGTCCATCCGCAGGCTGAGCACCCTTGATCCCATGCGTGCCAGGGTCCAGGGGGCGGCCGGTCCGGCGGGCCGTTTTCCCGAGTGCGCTCACCCGTACGGGTGACGCCGCCGTGACGGGCGCGGACCACCGCCTCCTCCGGTTTCCTTAGACGGAGTAATGAGTTATGCTAACGACCATGCCGGAACTGTCCAGCCCTCTGCCCGTGGCGGAGGAGACCTCAGCCTCCCCGGACGACGCCGAAGCCGTGAGCGCCCTGCGCTCCGGCGTCATGCGCCTGTCCCGCCGACTCAAGCACCAGCGAGTCGACGAATCGCTGAGCCCCACCGAGATGTCCGTGCTCGGCACGCTCGCCCGCTGCGGCTCGGCCACACCGGGCGAGCTGGCCCGCAAGGAGCACGTACAGCCGCCGTCGATGACGCGCATCGTGGCGCTCCTGGAGGCCAAGGGGCTGGTCAGACTGGAGCCGCACCCGGAGGACCGCCGACAGAAGGTGGTCACCCAGACCGAGCAGGCCGAGGCCATGCTCGGAGAGAGCCGGCGCAAGCGCAACGCCTGGCTCGCCGAGCTGGTCAAGGAGCTGGACGAGGACGAGTGGGCGACGCTGCGCGCCGCCGCGCCCGTGCTGGAGAAGCTCGCGCACCTGTAAGACGACCATGCGCCTAGGAGGCGACCCCATTTTGAGTACGGGACCCGGAGCAGACTCCGCACCCGCACCGAACACCGACGACATACCCGCCGAGCCCAAGCCACGGGGCGGGACCTTCAGCTCCCTGAAGGTGCGTAACTACCGGCTCTTCGCCACCGGACAGGTGGTGTCCAACACGGGCACCTGGATGCAGCGCGTCGCCCAGGACTGGCTCGTACTCAGCCTGACCGGCTCCTCCACGGCCGTCGGCATCACCACGGCGCTGCAGTTCCTGCCCATGCTGCTCTTCGGGCTGTACGGCGGCGTCCTCGCCGACCGCTACCCGAAGCGCAAGCTCCTCTTCATCACCCAGTCCGCGATGGGCCTCACCGGCCTCGCCCTGGCCGCCCTGACGCTCACCGGCCAGGTCCAGGTCTGGCATGTGTACGTGACCGCGTTCGTCCTCGGTCTCGTCACCGTCATCGACAACCCCGCGCGCCAGGCGTTCGTGGTCGAGATGGTCGGCCAGGACGATCTGCGCAACGCGGTCAGCCTCAACTCCGCCAACTTCCAGTCCGCCCGGCTGATCGGCCCCGCCGTCGCGGGCGCGCTGATCACCGCCGTCGGCAGCGGCTGGGCGTTCCTGCTCAACGGCGTCTCGTTCGTGGCGCCGCTCGCCGGCCTGCTGATGATGCGCACGAGCGAGCTGCACAAGGTCGAGCAGGTGCCGCGCGGCAAGGGCCAGTTGAAGGAGGGCCTGCGGTATGTCGCCGGGCGGCCTGAGCTGATCTGGCCGATCGTCCTCGTCGGCTTCGTGGGGACCTTCGGCTTCAACTTCCCGGTCTGGCTCAGCGCGTTCGCCAACGACGTCTACCACTCCGACGCCGGCACGTACGCCCTGTTCAACATCCTCATGGCGGCCGGCTCGCTGGCCGGCGCGCTGCTCGCGGCCCGGCGCGGCACCTCGCGGCTGCGGCTGCTGGTCGGCGCGGCGGTGGTCTTCAGCCTGCTGGAGATGACGGCGGCGCTGTCGCCCTCCTTCGGGGTCTTCGCCGTACTGCTGGTGATCATCGGGATGGTCGGCCTCACGGTCAACGTGACCGCCAACTCCAGCGTGCAGCTGGCCACCGACCCCGCGATGCGCGGGCGCGTCATGAGCCTGTTCATGATGGTCTTCATGGGCGGCACCCCGGTGGGCGCACCGCTGGTCGGCTGGATCACCGACCAGTACGGGGCCCGGATCGGCTTCTTCACCGGCGGCCTGATCTCCCTGCTCGCGGCGGTCGGCGTCGGCCTCGCGCTCGCCCGGGTGGGCGGCCTGCGGCTGCGGATAGACCTGCGGCGCGGGCACCGGCACGTGGCGTTCGTACCGCGCGAGCGGTCGGCGCGGCAGGAGGAGCTGGCGGCGGTCGCCTGACGTCCTCCCCCCCCACCTGCCGATGGCCGGGGTCCCTCTCCACGAGGGGCCCCGGCCATCGGCGTCACGGGCTCCGGCGCGCCCGCCGCGTCATACGCGCCGCGCGAGCAGCTGCCCCGGCCAGCCCTCGACGGCGAAGGTCTCCGTCGGCGTGAAGCCGTTGCGGCGGTAGTAGTCGACGAGGCGCCCCTCGCCGCCCGCGTAGCAGTCGACGCGCAGCAGGCCGACCGACTGCCGGCGGGTCTCCTCCACCGCGTGCGCGAGCAGCGCGCTGCCCACACCGCGGCCCCGGAAGCGGCTGTCGATGACGAGGAGGCGGACGAAGACCTCGGGCTCGTCGGCCGGGTCGATGTAGGGGGACGGCCGCGGAGCGAGCGTCATCGCGCCGGCCGCCTCGCCGTCGACCTCGGCGATCCACGTGGGGCCGGACCCCACGGTGTCCTCGATCTTCTCCGTGGCCGCGGGCCGGGACGAGTACGGCTCCGTGCCCCACTGGCCCTCGCGCCCCTCGGTGACCAGCCATTCCACGGCGCTGTCCATCATCCCGAGTATCGCGGGGATGTCGCCCGCCCCGCCCTTCCTGATCTCCATCTGCGTCACACTAAGCCGCATGAGGCTGTTTGTCGCCGTGATTCCTCCCGACGAGATCGTCGCGGAACTGGCCGGTGAGGTCCGCAGGCTGAAGGCCCTGCCGGGGGCCGACCGGCTGCACTGGACCGAGGCCGCGGGCTGGCACTTCACGCTGGCCTTTCTCGGCGAGACCGATGAGACGGTCCTGCCGGAGCTGCGGGAGCGGCTCGGCCGGGCGGCGGCGCGGCACCGGCCGCCGGAGCTGCGGCTCTCGCGCGGCGGGCGGTTCGGGGACCGGGCGCTGTGGGCGGGGGCCGCGGGCGAGACGGCGGCGCTGGGGCGGCTGGCCGAGTCGGTGGCGGCCGGCTGCCGGCGGGCCGCGGCCCTTCCGGCCGACGCCCGCGCCTTCCGCGCCCACCTGACCCTCGCCCGCAACCGCGCGGACGCCGATCTGGGCCCGTACGTCAGGGAGCTGGCCTGCTTCGAGGGCGCGCCGTGGACGGCGCGCGAACTCACGCTCGTACGCAGCCACCTCCCCGCCTCCGGCATCAAGGGGGAGCGCCCGCGGTACGAGGCGCTGGCGGTGTGGCGGCTGGGGCGCTGAGACGGGGGCGGGCCGGGGCGGGGGCTGGACGTTCACAGGGCTGGGGCGGCGGGCCCGCCGGGTCCGGTTGCCCTGGGCTCCGGTTAACCTCTGGGGTGTGGACCCCAAGACCCGCAACCGGATCATGACCGGTGTGCTCGCCGTGCTGCTCGTCGTCGTTGTCGTGATGGCGGCGGTCAAGTGACGCGCTGACCAGGCGGTACGGGCGGGCCCGGGGTGCGGGCCCGCCCCGCCGGTCACCAGGCGAACGCCTCCGGGGACGGGCCGGGGCCCGGGAAGATCTCGTCCAACGCGGACAGCAGCTCCGGCGACAGCTCCAGATCCACGGCGCGCAGCGCGGACGCGAGCTGGTCCGTGGTGCGCGGGCCGACGATCGGACCGGTCACGCCGGGCCGGGTCAGCAGCCAGGCCAGCGCCGTCTCGCCGGGCTCCAGACCATGCTTGGCCAGCAGGTCCTCGTACGCCTGGATCTGCTCGCGCACGGCCTTGTCCTGGAGGGCGTCGGACGCCCGCCCGGAGGACGTGCGGCCGGCGCCGCCCTCGCGCTCCTTGCGGATCGCGCCGCCGAGCAGCCCGCCGTGCAGCGGGGACCAGGGGATGACGCCGAGCCCGTACGCCTGCGAGGCCGGGATGACCTCCATCTCGGCGCGGCGCTCGGCGAGGTTGTACAGGCACTGCTCGCTGACCAGCCCGTACGAGCCCCGGCGGCGGGCCGTCTCGTTGGCCTGCGCGATGTGCCAGCCCGCGTGGTTGCTGGACCCCGCGTAGAGGATCTTGCCCTGCTGCACGAGGACGTCGATGGCCTGCCAGATCTCGTCCCACGGGGTGTCCCGGTCGACGTGGTGGAACTGGTAGAGGTCGATGTAGTCCGTGCCGAGCCGCTTGAGGCTGGCCTCGACCGAGCGGCGGATATTGACGGCGGAGAGCTTGTCGTGGTTGGGGTAGGCGGGGCCGTCGTCGAGCGACATGTTCGCGTAGACCTTGGTGGCGAGGACGGTCTTGTCGCGCCGGTCGCCGCCCTTCGCGAACCAGCTGCCGACGATCTCCTCCGTACGGCCCTTGTTGGCGCCCCAGCCGTAGGCGTTGGCCGTGTCGAAGAAGTTGACGCCCGCGCCGAGAGCGGCGTCCATGATGGTGTGGCTCTCGGCCTCGTCCGTCTGGGGGCCGAAGTTCATCGTCCCGAGAACGAGGCGGCTGACTTTGAGTCCGGTGCGTCCGAGCTGCGTGTACTCCATGGGGCCCTAGCCAACGCCTTCGAGCACACTCGAATCAAGACAGCGGGGCCGCGACGGACGCGGCGTCCTCGCCGTTCCGCCGCCCGCGAGGTCAAGGCACGGCCGGGCACTCCTGACTGCCCTGCCGCCCACCGCCGGCCTCGTCGCCGCGCACTGCGGAGCGCGAGCCTCCGAAACACCCGCCGCTCGGTGAACTTCCGGCCCGGTGCGCGCATCCAACTCCGTGAACAGCACACGGAACAGGCGGCTTTCGGCCGCGGCGCCGCCCCGGTACCTGGGAGCGCCGCGCGCGGGAAGCCCCGAAGACAACCGATGGAGGAACTCATGACGTCATGGCGCACTCGTGTCGCTCTCGGCCTCGCCGTCGGCGCCGCGGTGATCACCGTTCCGCTGACCGCCTCGTCCGCTTTCGCGGCCGGCCCCCCGCCCGGTGACGGCTGGCAGCCGGTCGGCGGCGAGTCGTACGACTCCTGGCAGGCCTGCTACGACCAGATGCAGCAGGACCTGCCGCTGAGCCCCCAGTACCACGAGGCCACCTGCGTCAGCGACCCCCAGCCGAACCTCCCCAACTTCTACTCGGAGTGGATGCGCTGAGCCTGCCCCGTAGGGGCGGACGACCGACGGGGCTTCCGTGCCGACCGGTTGAGGCGATGAGCCGGACGCCTCGACGACGGCACGGGAGCCTTGCCGCATCCGCCGCATCCGCCGCATCCGCCGCATCCGCCGGTCCTCGGCGCAGGCGCGCTGTGGGAACGGCGTTCGGCGGACTGCGCCGAAGGCGACCGGCGAGGACGGCGTTCGGCAGACTGCGCCGAAGGCGCCCGGCGGGGTGTACGCGCCGTGCTTCCCGCGAGGGTCCTGCGGGGCACCGCTCTCTGCCCGAGCCGCTGCCCGGCAGGCCCTGGTGCCGCCGGGCCGTGAGTGAATGGATGGGATGAGGTATGACCTCACCCATACACATGGAGGCGAACCATATGCGGTCGCAGTCGGAACAGACCGACGCGGGTACCCGGAGCGCGGCACGGCGCCCCCGCGACCAGAGCGCGTCCGCCCTCCCCCCGCTGACCGCGGCCGAGGTCACCTCGATCCAGCGACTGGCGGCTTCGGGCCCCGCCATGCCCGTCGCCCGCGCCACCGAGCAGGAACAGCACGTCCACGGCGCCGGCTGCGGACACGGCACGGCCGAGGGCGGCGAGGCCGCCGCGCCGGGCGACCTCCTGAAATCGGCCATGTCCTCCCCGAGCCGGCCTCTGGGCGGGTCGCTGCGCGCGGAGGCGGATTCCTTCTACCAGAACGACTTCTCCCCTGCCCGTATCCACGACAACGAGGTCGCGCAGCGCGCGACCGAGGCCATGGGCGCACAGGCCATGACGGTGGGGTCCCACGTATTCCTGGGGCGCGGGGCCGCCGGGAACAAGGAGGTCATGGGCCATGAACTCGGGCACGTGGACAAGAACTTGCGCGGAATCCAGGAGACGGGGAACGACAACGGCTCCGGTGTGAGCGTGACCGATCCCCAGCAGGGTTCCGAGCGGACGGCGGAGGCGGACGGCGCCGCGTTCGCCGCGGGCGCGGAAACGGCGCCGTCGGTGCAGCGTTCGGTGGACGAGAGCGCGGTGACGCGGATGCGCTCATTGCAGGGGGCGGCGGGGAACAGGGCCGTGGCGCGGATGCTGGGCTAGTGCGGTAAGAAAAGATCACCCGCTCCGCGGGTCGGTACCCGTATCCGTACTCGCCCCCGGCCCGGAGTGTGAGTTGCGGCGGCTGTCGAGCTCGCGGCGGTAGCGGGCGGAGCCGTTCGGGTCCGGGACCGGGCCGGAGCCCGGATCGGCTCGCGGGTCGGTTCCCGGGTCGAGGCTCGGGTCGGATCTCGGGTCGAAGCCCGGGGAGCGGCTGGGCGCGGGGGTCGTGGGGACGCTCGGCCGGGCGTCTTCACTCGGCGACGGCGACGGCGACGGCGGGGGAGTGGGCGAGGCGGCCGGTCCGTACGCGGGCGGGGCCTGGTGGGGTCGCAGCGGGCTGCCGGGCAGCAGCAGGTACAGGGACACGGACGCCGCGACCGCGCCGACGGCGGCGAGTACGGTCCGCCGCACCCGGCGCGTACCCCAGGCGCGGCCGACCGGCGGGGGCGCGGGCGCCAGGTCGTGCGGGGTGACCAGGGCGGCGCGGGCTTCGAGGGCCGCGCGCAGCCGCGCTTCGGTCTCGGCGTGCTCGGCGTGGCGGTCGGCCGCCGCGCCGGGGTGGCGTGGGCTCAACGGTCCGCCTCCAGCAGTCTCTTCTCCAACGCGTCCAGCGCGCGGCTCGCGGTGGACTTCACGGTGCCGCGGGAGAGCCCGAGGGTCTCCGCGATCTGCGCCTCGGACAGCTCGGACCAGTAGCGCAGCACGAGCACCTCACGCTGACGCTCCGTCAGCTTGGTCAGGGCGTCGAGTACTTCGCCGTGCTCCTCGGCGAGCAGCAGCCGCTCGTCGACCGGCGGCCCGTACCCCTCGTGCGGCGGCGTGTACGCCCGCGCCGTACGCCGGCGGCGCAGCACCGAACGGGCGGCGTTGACCACCGCCGTGTGCAGATACGCCGACGCGTCCTGAAGATCGTCCAGCGACGACCCGTGCCGACGGCACACCGCCGTGAACGCGTCCTGCACCACATCCTCCGCCGTATGCCGGTCGTCCACCAGGAAGACCGCCAGCCGCACCATCTCCAGCCGCCGCGCGTGGTACAGGTCGGCCAGAGTGGGCCGGTGCGGCGACCCCGGCGGGTCCTCGCCGGGGCGCACCGCGCGCAGATGACGACGCCCGTAGAGGGGCGTGTCGGCGGCGGGCTGGGGGGCGGCGGGCCGCGCCCCGGCTACGCGCGTACGGCGCAGCAGCAGCCGCAACCACCGCAGGAGCCCGCCGCCGCACGGGGCATGACCCGCCGGCGCCGCCGCCCCCGGCAGGAGCAGCGGCGCCGGCGATACGGATATGGGGTGCATAGACCTCGTTCACCTCGGTCGAAGGCGCCTTCACCCCACCAGACGTGTGAGTCAGGCCCGGGTTGCGGCCGACCGGGGAGAGATTTCCGACGGGCCGGGGAGCGGGGGTGCCGGGCACGTCGTGTCATGGGCCGGGAGATCGCCGTCGAACAGGTACTTCTCGACGAGGGAGTCCACGCACGGGTTGCCGTTCATGTACTGGCCGTGGTCGCCGCCCTCCACCGTCACCAGGCGCGAGCCGCGCAGCCCGCGGTGCGCGGCGAGCGCGCCCTCGTAGTACGTGGCGGGGTCGCGCAGCGAGTTGAGCATGAGGGTCGGCGGCAGCCCCTCGCCGGTGACGTTCACCTGCGGGGCCGTGGTCTTGGGCCAGTACGCGCAGGTGGCGGCGTAGGCCAGTTCGCGGGGGCCGACGAGCGGGTACTCACGGGCGTCCCGGGCGGAGCGCTCCACCCAGCGGCCGATGTCGTGGCTCCACTCGTTGTCGTTGCAGGTCACCGAGAAGAACTCGGCGGCGAACTCCTTGCTCTGGTACGAGTCGAAGACGTACGGCACGAGCGCGCGTTCGTCCGCGGTCGCGGTGTCCCAGTGCTCCAGCGCGGCCAGCGCCCGTGCCAGGGTAGGGAAGCCGGAGGCCTTGTAGGCCGCCTGGATCGTGCCGTTGTCCAGCTGGTTCGGCCCGATGACCGACGCCCCCACGGTCAGCGGCCGGTCGTGCAGTGCCCGGCGGCGCGCCTCCCAGTTCGCCCGCACCTCGGCGGCCGTACGCCCGTAGTGGTACACCGAGTCGTACTTCGCGAGCCACGGCAGGAAGTCCTGTTCGAACCGGCGCTGGAAGCTGCGCGGCTGGCCCGCCACCCACTGGTCCATCCCGGCGGTGAAGTCGATGTTGCTGTCCAGCACGGCGCGGCGCACGCGCTGCGGGAACACCGTCGCGTAGTACGCGCCGACCTTCGTGGCGTAGGAGCCCCCGTAGTACGAGATCTTCTCCGCCCCGAGCAGCGAGCGGTACAGGTCCATGTCCCGCACCGTCTGCTCGGTGGTCAGATACGGCAGCAGGCCGCCCGTGCGCCGCTGACAGTTCTCGGCCATCGCGCGCGACCGGTCCAGGACGCCCTGGATCGCGGCGGGCGAGCGGTCGCGGAGGTCGTGCGCGTAGAAGTCCTCGAACTCGGCGGGGGTCTGGCAGTGCGCCGGGGTGCTCCGACCGGCGCCGCGCTGGTCGAAGCTCACCACGTCGTACGCGGCGGCCACCCTCGGCGCGTCCTTCACGATGCCGGCCGGTCTGCCCAGCCCCGTGCCACCGGGTCCGCCGGCGGCCGTCATCAGCACCCCGCGTCGCTCCGCCGCCGGGCCGGTCGCCAGGTGCCGGGACACTTCCACGCTGATGTCCGGGCCGGTGCCGGGGCGGTGCCAGTCGCGCGGGGCCGCCATGGTCGCGCACTCCAGCGCCGGCCATTCGTCGCCGCAGGGGTGCCAGTTCAGCCGCTGGTGCGCGTAGCGGGCCGGTACGGGGGCAGGGCCGGTGCCGCTCGCTCGGGCTGCCGGTGCCGGAAGGACGGCGGCGATGGCGGCCAGGGCCACGGCCGAGGCGGCGGGCAGGGCCCGTCGCCGCATGCTTAACCTGAACATGGTTACTCCTGAAGAGGGTTGCGGATACGCCACCCATCTTCGGTGCGGCCATGGCCGCGGTCGATCATGCTGGTGCCACCTTTTCGGGTCGGCGGCGGTACGGCCCGCCCACGGCCCATGCCTGGTGCAGCGCGTCGGCGAAGGCCCCCGCGATGAGGTGCTCGCCGTGGGCGTTGGGGTGGGTGCCGTCGTAGGTGTCGCGGGTGAGGTCGTAGCCCGGTGGCGGGGAGGCCAGGAGCAGGGGGGAGGCGGGGGTGGAGAGGTCGGCGACGGTCTTGGCCAGGAGTTCGTTGAACCGCTCGCATTCGGCGGCGAACGGCGGGTCCGTCTGGGCGCGCGTGTTGGGGATGACGGGCAGGAGCACGGCGCGCAGCCGAGGATCGGCCGCGCGGGCCTCCGCGAGGAAGCGGCGGACGTTGGCCGCCGTCTGGTCGGCGTCCGTGTAGAAGCCGAGGTCGATCAGGCCGAGCGCCACCAGCAGCGTGTCGGCGCGGGCGGCCCGTACCGCGTCGCCGACGACCGGCGCCATGTGCAGCCAGCCCTCGCCCCACCCCGCGAGGTGCGCCCGCGCGGAGCGGGGGAAGGCGGGATCCGCGTACTCCTGGGAGACGGGGGCGTCGGCCGCCGCGTCGTACAGGCCGGTGCGCGGCCCGACGATCTCGTACGGCCCGTCGTACGCGGCCTCCAGGTGCTGCCACATCCGGTACCGCCACGTGATGTCGCCGGCGGCGCCGATGGTCTGCGAGTCGCCGACGAACATGATGCGCACGGTGGTGTTTTTCCTGGTCGGGGTGTGGGGCGGGGCGGGGCTTGGAGCACGCTGGGCGCGCCGCAGGCCCCCGGGCCGGGCCGGCGCCCGCGCCTCGAAGTATCCCGGACCCGCTCGCCGAGCCGGTACGTGACCTTGCCCACCTCGCGGCGGCGCGCGCACTGGGTGCGTACCGGCCGGCGGCTCACTCGGCAGGCAGCCGCAGCTCGTAGTGGATCGTCCGCTCCCGCTTGATCTTGTGAAGCAGTGGAACGCACACGCCGTGCAGGAACCGGTATTTGCGGGCGATCGCCTTCGCGGCGTGCTCGTTCTCCTCGCCGCCCTCGTCGAGGAGGCGTGCCCGCGCCGTGACCGCCGGGCCGGTCGGCCTGCCGCGGGCCGTGGACGGGGCGATGGTGACCTCGGGGTTGTTGCGCATCCGCTTGGCCTTCCACGCCGTACCGAACGTACGGACGTAGGCGCGCTCGCCGTCCACGGCGATGTTGACGGGGGTGCCGACGGGCGTTCCGTCGCGCTTGTAGGTGGTGAGCAGGACCGTGCGCTGCTTGACGAAGGAGGCCAAGCCGGGACTCACGGGAGGTGTCATGGCGTATGTCTGCGCACTCACGGGCGGTCCAACCATCCGCCGGTACGGAACCGTTCGCCTGTACGGGACCGGGGACCCGGCCCGTACGGAATCGGCGGCCCGGTCCGTACGGAACCGGCGGCCCTTGACGCGCGTACGGGCCCCCGGCGCGCCGCCGGAGGCCCGTACCCGTCACCCATGCCCGTAGGCGTATGCGTTACCGCTGTGCGCTCACAGTTTGCCGATCACGTAGTCGACGCACGCCGTCAGCGCCTCGACGTCCGCCGGGTCGATCGCCGGGAACATCGCGACCCGCAGCTGGTTGCGGCCCAGCTTGCGGTACGGCTCGGTGTCCACGATGCCGTTGGCGCGCAGCGCCTTGGCGACGGCCGCCGCGTCCACGGACTCGGCGAAGTCGATGGTGCCGATGACCTGCGAGCGCTTGGCCGGGTCGGTGACGAACGGCGTCGCGTGCTCCGACTGCTCCGCCCAGCCGTACAGCCGCGACGAGGAGTCGGCCGTCCGCTTCACGGCCCAGTCGAGGCCGCCCTGGCCGTTCAGCCAGTCCAGCTGGTCGGCGAGGAGGAAGAGGGTGGCGAGCGCCGGGGTGTTGTACGTCTGGTTCTTGAGGGAGTTGTCGATCGCCGTCGGCAGCGAGAAGAACTCCGGTACGTGCCGGCCGGACGCGTGCACGCGCGCCGCGCGCTCCAGGGCGGCGGGCGAGAACGCCGCCAGCCACAGGCCGCCGTCCGCGGCGAAGGACTTCTGCGGCGCGAAGTAGTACACGTCCGTCTCGGCGATGTCCACGGGCAGGCCGCCCGCGCCGGACGTCGCGTCCACCAGGACGAGGGAGCCCGCGTCGGCGCCCGCGACCCGCTTGATGGGCGCGGCGACGCCGGTCGACGTCTCGTTGTGGGTGAGGGCGTACACGTCCACGCCCGCCTCGGCGGCCGGCTCCGGATGGGTGCCGGGCTCCGAGCTGATCACGGTCGGCTCGGCCAGCCAGGGGGCGAGCTTCGCGGCCTTCGCGAACTTCGACGAGAACTCGCCGAACGTGAGGTGCTGCGACTTGTTCTCGATCAGCCCGTGGGTCGCGATGTCCCAGAAGGCGGTGGAGCCGCCGTTGCCCAGGACGACCTCGTACCCCTCGGGCAGGGAGAAGAGGTCGCGCACGCCGTCACGCACCTTGCCGACCAGGTTCTTGACCGGGGCCTGGCGGTGCGACGTGCCCATCAGTGAGGTTCCGGTGGCAGCAAGGGCGCTGAGCGCCTCCGTACGTACCTTGGACGGGCCAGCGCCGAAACGACCGTCGGCGGGCTTGATGTCAGCGGGAATCTGGATCTCGGCCACGGGCGAAGCGTAATCCGTCCGGGGGCGGGGGCGGGCGGGCGGTCCATCTCCCGAGACGGCTCCGAGACGGATTTGTCCTCCCGAGACGGCTCCGAGACGGATTCGTCCGGTGGGAGCCGTGCTCGTAGTGAGGACGCGGATCATTGGGAAGGCTGAGGACCATGACTTCTGCGGGTTCGAGGGATGCCATGGATGCGCGACACGGACAGGAAGCCGCTGCCCTTCAGCGGGAGCTGCGCGCCGCGGTGCGCAGCGACGTCTCCTTCGACGCGGCGAGCCGCGCCCTCGTGACCATGGACGCCTCGAACTACCGGCGGGTGCCGGTGGGCGTCGTCGCGCCGCGCGACGCCGACGACGTGGCCGCGGCGCTGGCCGTGTGCCGGGCCCACGGCGTGCCCGTCGTGCCGCGCGGCGGCGGCACCTCCATCGCCGGGCAGGCGACCGGCGTCGGCGTCGTCCTCGACTTCACCCGGCACATGCGCGAGATCGTTTCGCTCGATCCGGGGACGCGTACCGCCGTCGTGCAGCCCGGCGTGGTCCTGGACGACCTGCGGGCGGCGGCGGGCGCGCACGGGCTGACGTTCGGCCCGGACCCCTCCACGCACAGCCGCTGCACGCTCGGCGGCATGATCGGCAACAACTCCTGCGGCTCCCACTCGGTGGCCTGGGGCACCACCGCCGACAACGTCCACGAACTGGACGTACGCACCTACGGCGGCGAGCGGCTGCGGCTCGGCCAGGGCCTCGGCACGCTCCCGCCGCGCCTCCGCGACGGGCTGCGGGACCTGGTCGACGGCGACCTGGCCCGGCTGCGCACCGGCTTCCCCGAACTGCCGCGCCGCATCTCCGGCTACGCGCTCGACGAACTGCTGCCGGAGAAGCGCGCCGACGTCGCGCGCGCCTTCACGGGCTCCGAGGGCACCCTCGGCGTACTGACGGAGGCGACCGTCCGGCTGGTCGAGGCGCCGCGGGCGCGGGCCCTCGCGGTCCTCGGCTACCCCGACGAGAGCGCGGCGGCGGAGGCGGCGGCCGGGCTGCTGCCGTACGGGCCGCTGACCGTCGAGGGCATGGCCACGGACCTCGTACGGGACGCGGCGGGGCTGCCGGGCGGCGGGGCGTGGCTGTTCGTGGAGGTCGGCGGGGACTCGCCGGAGGCGGCGCGGGCGCACGCCGACACGCTCGTACGGGCCGCCGACGGCACCGTCGACCGCCTCGTCGTCACCGACCCCGCCGCGCAGCGCGCCCTGTGGCGCGTGCGCGAGGACGCCAGCGGCACGGCGACGCGGATGCCCGACGGGAGCGAGGCGTGGCCCGGCTGGGAGGACTGCGCGGTGCCGCCCGCGCGGCTCGGCGCGTACCTCCGCGACTTCCGCGCGCTGCTCGGCGAACACGGGCTGCGCGGCACCCCGTACGGGCACTTCGGCGACGGCTGCATCCACGTCCGTATCGACTTCGACCTGCTGAGCGCGGACGGCGTGCGGCGGTTCCGGGACTTCTCGGAGGCGCTGGGCGGGCTGGTCGTCGCGCACGGCGGCTCGCTCTCCGGCGAGCACGGCGACGGCATGGCGCGGGCCGAACTGCTGCCCAGGATGTACGGGCCCGAGATGGTCCGCCTCTTCGAACGGTTCAAGGACCTGTGGGACCCGGACGGCGGCATGAACCCGCAGGTCCTGGCCCGCCCGGCGCGCCTGGACGAGAACCTGCGCTTCGAGGTGCTGCCGAGGCGGCCGGTGGACGTGGAGTTCGGCTATCCGCAGGACGGCGCGGACTTCGGGGCGGCGGTCCGCAGGTGCGTCGGCGTGGCCAAGTGCCGTGACACGTCCAGCGGTTCGGGCGTGATGTGCCCGTCGTTCCGCGCGACGGGGGAGGAGCGGCACTCGACGCGGGGCCGGGCGAGGCTGCTGCACGAGATGCTGGCGGGGGAGGTCGTCACCGACGGGTGGCGGTCGGAGGAGGTACGGGACGCCCTCGATCTGTGCCTGTCCTGCAAGGGGTGCCGCAGCGACTGCCCGGTGGGCGTGGACATGGCCACGTACAAGGCGGAGTTCCTGCACCACCACTACGCGGGGCGGCCCCGCCCGGCCGCGCACTACGCGATGGGACGGCTGCCGCTGTGGCTGCGGGGGACGGCCGCGCTGCGACTGCCGGCGGCGGCCAACGCGGCGTCGGGGGTCCGCCCGCTGGCGGCCCTGGCCAAGAGAGTGGCCGGCATCGCTCCGGAACGTACGATTCCGAGCCTGGCGAGGGAGCCGTTCACGCGCTGGTGGCGGCGGCGCGGAGACCAGACGTCCGGTGTAGGCCGGACGGTGCTCCTGTTCCCGGACACTTTCACCAACTACCTGACGCCGTCGGTGGGCCGCTCGGCCGTCAAGGTCCTGGAGGCGGCGGGCCTGCGCGTCATCGTTCCGCCGCGCCCCGTCTGCTGCGGCCTCACCTGGGTGACCACCGGCCAACTCGACGGAGCGCGGAGCATCATGCGCCGCACCCTGCACACCCTGGCCCCCGCACTGGCCGCGGGCACCCCGGTCATCGGCCTCGAACCGAGCTGCACGGCCTCTCTCCGAACGGACCTCCCCGAACTCCTGGGCCCGGAAGACTCCCGCGCCGCCGCCCGCCTGGCGTCTTCGGTACGCACCTTCGCCGAGGCCCTGGAGGAATACGCCCCCGACTGGACCCCACCCCGCGTCAACCGCCCCGTCGTCGGCCAGACCCACTGCCACCAGCACGCGGTACTGGGCGACTCGGCGGATCGCCGATTGCGCGAACGAGCCGGCCTTACCGGCGAACTGAGCGGCGGCTGCTGCGGCCTCGCCGGCAACTTCGGCTTCGAACGCGGACACTTTGCTGTTTCTGCCGCTTGCGCGGAGGAGCAACTGCTGCCGTCGGTAAGGGACGCGCCGGAGGGGGCGGAAGTATTGGCGGACGGATTCTCGTGCCGGACGCAACTGGGGCAACTGGGGGGCGTGCGGGGGCGGCATTTGGCGGAGGTTCTGGGGGAGGGGGTGGGGGGTGGGGCGGGGTAGTCAGAGCCGCGCCCGCTGCCGTGAAACGGAGTGCCCGCGTCGCGTCGCCGGGTCGGGCGTGCATCTATCGACCGGCGGCCGTTTCTGTCCCGGGGAATGGACCATCGATGAGATGCGGAGTCCACAACCAGTGAGCGCTGCGCGCGGGCCTAGATGACGACGCAGTGCTGCCGCGTATGATTCACACGTGCTCGGGGGGGCATCGAGCGCCATGGCGTGGCAGCGACTTGTGTTCCATACGATGTTCGTGTTCTCGCCAGGCGGCTTGCCGCGCTCTCCTTGACCTCGGGATGGCTGCCCGTGGAACCGACTCGCCGTCGTGCCCCGCATCGGTCTCCAGGACAGCGGTCTTCGTCCCGACCGGAACGGCAAGCTGGGGTACAGAGGGAGGATCGGGCATGGATGCCCAGAGCGCGGCGCCTTGTCGGCATGAGGGGACTCCTCCGGAGCACGTCATCGACGCGGCGGCTCAGTTGATTCAGCGGCTCGGCAGTCAGACCGACGTACTGGCGGAACGCGGGTTGTCGAGCGATGAGTTCGTCGCCGCGCTGCCTGCTGCCATCGAGCGGGTCCGGGGCAGCAAGAGCGCCGACGTCTCGAAGCGCAAGGCTTTCCTTTCGGCGCTCCTCCAAGGGCTTGTGGACAAGGGGATCGTCAGTCGCCTCGAAGTGCCGAAGTACGGCGACGACACCGTATACCGCTTGACGATCGACGGTTTCGGTGATGTCGCGATCATTCAGAAGGGCTGCCCTGACGGCGCGCACAGCAGCGTCAACTGGTCCGCGCCTGAATGGGCTCGCGAGACGTACCTGTGGTGGCTGTGCGACAGCATGAAGTACCACCCCGGCGAGAACGTGTCCAAGGGGGTGAACCGCCTCCGTAAGCGCTTCTTCGGAGATCCCCCCGACACAGTCGACGGCGTAATTTTCCACAACGAGCTGTGCGGGGGCGTACAGCGCCGTTGCCCGAAGATGGAGCACTCCGTGGATTTGGGCGGAATCGTCGTCCCACCGCCGTGCGTGTACATCATGCCGGATCGCGACGACGGCACGACGGAGTGGAATTGGAACGGCAACACTCGGCGCTACTTTCCGGAGCTCCTGCTCAGTGCGTTCGGGATCTCTACGAGTCAGGTTTCATCGTTCATCGGCCATGTGGGGTTCCAGCGGAGCGGACGCAACACGCGCACTGTGATCACCTCGCGTTTCGGCCCCGGACAAGTCACTACGTACAGGAACTGATGCATGAGCATTCAGATTGTCGACCCCGACCGCAGCAGATTCCTCGCCGCGCGCACGAAGATCGGAAGCAGCCCGGTCCAGGCGTGGCCGCGGACGGACAAGATCCTTCCCCTCGTCGAGCTGGAGACCGAGTGGGTTCGCTTCTCCACCCTGAACCACCGCACCAAAGCGGAGCAGTTGCGGGAGATGAAGAAGAGGGGTCGGGACGATCTGTTCACGGCGGACCCCCTGGGCGACGAGGCTCAGGAAGCGCAGTTCGCCATTCTGTCCGGCCAGCAGAATTTCGATGACCTCAAGCGAAACTTGCTGGACAGCGGTCAGCGAGAGCCTGCAATCGTCACGGCGGAGGGTGTGCTGATCAACGGCAATCGACGCACCGCTGCACTTCGCTCGAACCTGCGTGAGGGCCACCGCTCATGCGCATACGTGCGGTGTCATGTGCTGCCGCCGGATGCCACGGCCGAGGAAATCCTTTTCCTCGAGGCGGAGCTCCAGGTGGCCAACGACTTCAGGGAGGACTACTCGTGGATCAACGAGGCCCTGATGATCGAGGAGCTGTACGAGCTGTCGGAAAGGAGCTGGGACCGCGTCGCCGGCCAGATGCACCGCCAGGTCAGCGACGTACGGGTCCAGCATGAGAAGCTGCTCCTGGTGCATCAGCTGGTGGATCAGTCGCAGGGGACGAGGCTTCACGTCGACTTCGCCGACAACGAGTCCGCCTTCGAGGAACTGGCCAAGCACATTCGAAACAAGAATGCCTTGGAAGCCGAAGGAATAAAGAACGTCTACTTCGCGGGCGTTCTCTCGGGGGTCAATTACCGTCAGTTGCGGCATTTGCGATGCGACGACGCGGCGGCGCTCGTGGACAAGGAGCTGACGAGCGAACCGGCGCTCGAAGGGGTCCTCGAGGTGGCACGCGGTACGCGAAGCCTCGCTGAGACGGCCGATGCGTTGAGCGACTTTCTTGAAGACGAGGCGTCGGAATCGCCGCTGGAGAATCTCCTCAGCTTCGTCGCGACCCAGCGCCGCGAGGCCAGCATCGATCTGCCGGACGGCGGCAGGGTCGCCATGGAGCATGTGATCGGCAGCCTGTCGAACGCCGTGGCCTCTGCGGCGCACGAGGCCGACGAGCGGAGCCGCGAGCAGGACGCCGAACAAGCCCCCTTCAAGAGGGCGGAGAAGGCAGCCGCCGAACTGGGGCGCATTCCTGGCCTGCTGCCGAAAGCCCGGGCCCAGGAGGGCTGGGACGAGGAAGCCTTCCAGGACCAGATCCGTCGACTCGAGAAGACCCTCGCGGAGATCCGGGAGATGTGGTGATCTCCGCGGAGCTGGAGCGGCGGGAGCGGCCGGTCGTAGTCCTGCGCAGAGAGGCGGAGGCGAGCGCCGGGGCGTGGGCGCAGCTGCAAGAGGTTCTCTCGCGAGGCATCGTCGGCGGCGCCCACGATGTGATCGAGACGCGCGTCGACGTCTTCCTCGCCGAGCTGGAGACTGTAGCCGTCGTGCGCAAGCGCTTCCGGCAGCCCTTCCGCTTCGGGGAGGCGCTCACGCTGCAGCTCCGTACGCTGACCGAGGACCGTCACAGGCTGCAGGACGTGCTGCAGGGCACGCCGGGCGTCGAGGACGGCGATCTGACGGGCGAGCTCACAGCCGCCGGTTTTCGCCGGTCGCTCAGACCGTTCCAGCTGGAGAACCTCGCCAGGCTGCTGCGCCTGCCCCATGGAGCCGACTTCTCGGTGCCAGGCGCCGGCAAGACGACGGTGGCGTTGGCAGGTTTCGCACTCGGACGGGCGCGCGGGCAGGTCGAGCAGTTGTTGGTGATCGCTCCGATCGCGGCGTTCCAGGCTTGGAAAGAGGATGCCGCCGCCTGTCTGAGCCCCGCGCCGACACTGGCTGTTCACGCAGGGGCGCGGACGCTCATCCGAGACGATCTGGAAATCCTGCTGACCAACTACAACCGTGTGGCCGCCGACTACGACCGCATCCGCGAGTACATCGGCCGGCGGCCCACACAGGTGGTGCTCGACGAGGCGCACCGGATCAAGAAGGGCGAGCAGGGAGTGCACGGCCGCGCCGTGCTCGATCTCGCCTACGCCGCCCGGCGTCGTGACGTCCTGACGGGTACTCCTGCGCCCCAGGGAGCGTACGACCTGGTGGCTCCCCTTCGTTTTCTGTACCCGGGGCAGGACCACAAGATCCTGCCCCGTGGCGCGTACTCGGAACGCGACGGGCGCGATCCTCTGGTAGTGGCACAGACCAGCCAGGCGATCGGTCGTTGCTTCGTCAGGACGCCCAAATCGCGCTTGGAATTGCCGCCCACCGAGTTCGAGGTCGTCGCCGAGCCCATGGGGCAGATCCAGAAGGCCGTATACGAGGCGCTGGAGGGCAGGTACCGGGGAGAGTTCGCGCTCGGGACGAACGACCGGCGGCGCTTCAGCCGTATCGGCCGGATCATGATGTATCTGCTCGAAGCCGCCACGAACCCCTCATTGCTGATCACCGGATCCGACGAGTACGACCAGGCCGAATTCGCCCACCCGCCGCTCGAACTGCGCGGCGATGAACCGCTCGGCCACCTCCTGCAGCAGTACGCCGAGTACGAGGTGCCGTGGAAGTACCGCAGGATCCAGCAGATCGTGCGGGAGGCCGCGGCTCGCAACGAGAAGGTGCTGATCTGGTCGACGTTCGTCAGGAACCTGAAACTTCTCGGAGACCTCCTCAAGGAGTATCGGCCTGCGATCGTCCACGGCGGGGTTCCTCCGCAGGACGGGGCGTCTTCTGGCGCGCTCACCCGCGATGCCGAGTTCGACCGGTTCCGCAACGACGTCGACTGCACGGTCCTCCTGGCGAACCCGGCAGCCTGCGGCGAGGGCGTCAGCCTGCACCACTGGTGCCATCACGCCGTATATCTGGACCGTACTTTCAACGCGGGCCACTACCTCCAGAGTCAGGACCGCATTCACCGTCTAGGCCTGGACGGAGACGTGGTCACACGCTTTACGCTGTTGCTCAGCCGGGACAGCATCGACGAGACGGTGGAGGGTCGGCTCCGCGAAAAGATCATCGTGCTGTCCAGGCTCATGAACGATCACGGTCTCGTCGCGGCCGCCCTGCCCGAGCCCGACGTGAACGAAGCGGTCTCGCCCGTACTGGGCGACGATGCGACGGCGCTGATCGATTCGGTGATGCGCCGCCGATGACGCTGCTGCCCAGCCATGGCATGGCCTTCGGCTCCCTGCTGCTCGTCCGTACCGCCGCCCTGGCGCCCCGGGCGGACGTGGAGCACTGGGTACGGGCCGCCCGGGCGCAGGGTTCCTACCTGGCACATGCACTGGATCTGCGCGCGACCGCGCGCTCCCTCATCGCTGCCGGCCTCGTCGACGCGCGGGGCGGGATACGGCTCGGGCGACGTCTGAGCCGTCTCGCCGCGCTCGGCGACGGCGGTGGGCTGAGAGACGCGGCACGTGTTCTGCTGTCCGCCGCTCCACCGCAATGGATCCCCCTCGCCGCCGGTTCCGGCCGGGTGGTGCGGGATTACATTCCGGACGCCGACCTTAAGGCGTTGCGGTGGTTGGAGCCGGATCTGGACGCCATCCTCCTGAGCACGGGGACTCATCTGATGCAGGCGAGACAGGAGATGGTGCGGCAGCGTCTGGGCGAGGCGGCCGAGGCGGTCGTCCTGTCGGCTCTGCGTCGAGAAGATCGCCACGCGGTCCAGGTTTCGCGTATCTCGGATGCGTACGGTTATGACGTCGAAGTGCGGGGGCCGCACATCGACCGCATCGAGGTGAAGGGCGCCGGCCCGGCCACGAGAGGGAGCTTCCATCTCACCCGGAACGAGTTCGAGACGGGGCTTCGTCACCCCCGGAGCTGGCGGCTGGTGCAAGTGGTCTTCGAGGGCTCCGCATTCGTGGCCGACGTTCTCGATCGCACACATGTCGCCGAGGTGCTCGAACTCGCGCCCGGCGCCGTTCGCGACATCGTTCCTCGCGACACGCCGCAGTTCACTTGGGAGCAGAGCGCTCTGCTGACGGCGCCCGAGCAGACGTGGCTCCCCACAGGGATGGCGCCGGGGGAGGACTTCAGCGCGCCGGGCTTTCGCGGCCCGGCGGCCGAGAGCACGGAACGCGCTCGCTGAGACGATCTGCTTCGTTCGGGCGCGAGGGCGAAGCTCACTCGTGTCAGGCGCCCGGTTTCGGCGCACTGTCCGGGGCCGCGCGTCGAGCTTCGGTCACGGCCGCCTCCACGCGGGCCGCGGCCTGGACAGGATCCTCGTGCTCCCAGATGCGTACGACCGCCCAGCCCGCCTCCTCGAGCCTCTGGTCGGTGTCTGCGTCACGCGTCCGGTTGCGTTCGACCTTTGCCGCCCAGTAGTCACCGTTGCGGACGGCGACGGTGTGATGCACCGGACAGCCATGCCAGAAGCATCCATCAAGGAACACAGCGACCTTTGCGCGAGTGAATACAAGATCGGCCGTGCGGCGCAATTCCTTGATCGGGCGATGGGCGACGCGGTATCGCATGCCACGGCTGTGCACGGCGCGCCTCAGCGCCAGCTCCGGACCGGTGTCCCGGCTCCGGTTGGCGCGCATGCTGGCTCTCGACCCTTCCGAAGAGGCCCACGATGCCGCGGGCGGCTTCTCGTTTCCTTGCTTCCCAACCATGTTCTCCCGGCTCGCGTCATCGGCGGATCCGGCGTTCTCAGCCATGGGCACACCGTAGACGTGGTCCGAGGCCTCTGTCTCCGGACGTATCCCTCCGCTGTCGGTCCTCTCCCGTAACATCTGGCGCGTGACTGCAACTCTGGCTTCCGATTCCGAGACCGCCGACGCTTCCGACGTACCCGCTGGTACGGCGCGATTCGAGGTGGCCGAGTTCTTCGCCGGGATCGGGCTGGCCCGGATGGGTCTGGAGCAGGCAGGGGTCGGTTTCCACGTCACCTGGGCCAACGACCTCGACCCTCAGAAACAGGAGATGTACTCGGGGCATTTCCAGGATGACGAAGACCACTATGTGCTGAGGGACGTCCGAAAGATCGCCGGCGATATCGCGGGCGACTCGGCTCCTGGGCGCGTGCAGCTGGCCTGGGCCTCTTTTCCCTGCACGGATCTGTCCCTGGCGGGCGGCCGTTCCGGGCTGGTCGGCGAGCACTCGAGCACCTTCTGGGACTTCATCAAGGTCGTCGAGGCGATGGGCAAACGCGACGGGGCTGTGCCCCCGGTGATTGCGCTCGAAAACGTGAACGGCTTCGCCACCAGTCATAAGGGGGCTGACATGAAAGCCGCCGTCGAACGCTTGAACGAACTCGGCTACTGGGTGGATATCGTGACGCTGGACGCACGCCGCTTCGTGCCCCAGTCCAGGCCGCGCCTATTCGTGATCGCCGGTACCGCGGAGAACGTGCCCTTCGACGAGCGTCGCGATACTCAGCTTCGTCCGTCCTGGCTGGACGGCGTCCTCGACGATGAGGCTCTCAATACTCACCGCACCCTCCTGCGGGCGGAGCCGCCCGCTATGCGAAGCACTGGCTGGACGTCTCTTGTGGACGCGGACGACGATCAGTACGTGGAGTGGTGGGACAAGACTCGCGTGGACAAGTTCTCCGCCCAGCTCTCGGACATCAACCGTCTCCGCGTCGAGGAGCTGAGCCGCGAGCCAGAGGTCTCTTACCGCACCGCGTACCGCCGTACCCGCAATGGCGTTCCGGCCTGGGAGATTCGCCAAGACGACGTGGCCGGCTGCCTGCGCACTGCCCGCGGCGGCTCTTCCAAGCAGGCCGTGGTGCGCATGCAGAAGGGGGAGCCGTTGCGCGTGCGCTGGATGACCGCGCGCGAGTACGCCAAGCTCATGGGCGCCGGACAGTACAAGCTCCCCGTCAAGCGCAATCAGGCGATCATGGGCTTCGGTGACGCCGTCTGCGTGGATGCCGTCTCCTGGCTGGCGAAGCACTACCTTCAGCCGTTGCTCGCCGGCACGCTCGCCGACGGTCAGGTCCCCGACCCACGGCGTTCAGACGCACAGTGACCGTGTCGTACCCGGCCTTCGGACCGGGCCGGTCTCAGGGCCCGCGTTTCCGCTGAAGTTCTCTCGTACCACGTTGCCTCAACCGTCCCAGTACGCCAGGAGTAACACATGGTCGCCCCGCAGCCCGAAGCCGTCACGACCGCGGTCAAGGGCACAGCCGAAGTGCTCATTGGCGCCCTGGCGGTTTGGTACGAGGATCAACGCGACTCCAAGGGCACCGTGAACGCCAACGTCATGTGCGCCGGCCTGTACGTGACGGAGTTCTTCGCCCAGTGTTACCCCCTCGAACCTGGCGACTTCCTGACACGCTCCCAGGTGAAGACGGCCAGCGGCAGGCAGGCGAGAGTGTTGCTCGCCCAGCACGGCGAGACCCGCCAGTTCACCAGCGAAGGCGGCCGCACCTCACGGGCGACGGCGGACCATGCCCGAGCTATCGCGCAGCTTCTCAACGAGGGGGGCGAGAGCGCGAACGTGGCCAGCTATTCGATGATGGAGCGCGCCGCCCTGGCTTCGCTGCTTCAAGCGTGGTTCGTGGAACGCATACAGGAGGACTACTTCGGCCGCCAACGCATCGAGGCCGAGATCGACCCGGACAGTCCGGTGCGTACGGTGATCGCTGCGCTCATCGAGGCCGGCCGCCAGCGCGGCGGCAACACGGCCGGCGCCATCGCCCAGCACCTCGTGGGAGCCAAGTTGAAGATCCGCTTCCCCGACGAGGACGTCAACGTCGAGAGCTACACCACTGCTGACGTGCAGACCGGACGGGCAGGTGACTACCAGATCGGCGACACGGCCATTCACGTCACCATGTCCCCCGGCGAGAGCGTTTTCACGAACCGCTGTGCCCATAACCTCCGCCACGGCTATCGACCCCGGGTCCTCGTCCCCGACAATCGCGTCGTAGGCGCTACGCAGATCGCGCAGGATCTCGGTATGGCCCACAAGATCGCTATCCAGTCCATTGAGGATTTCGTCGGCACCAACATCGAGGAAATAGCCGGCTTCGGCAAGGCTGCTGTCCGCGACGGCCTGCGCGAACTCCTCAACGAGTACAACGCTCGTATCGACCAGGCTGAAGCCGACAAGTCCCTGAAGATCCAGATCCCTATGAACCTCTGAGCAGCCTCGGCATCTGTGCACCGGCGACGATTGCGCTCCGCCCGTCTCTTGCGGCAGAGGCCCGCCACGAGCGGCGCCACTGTCGCGACGGCTGCGTCGGGGACCGCCTGCCACCGGCGTCGCGGGGATCAGCCGCCTTCACAGCAGAAGCTCAGTTCCCGGCCGTCTCGCCCCGTGACACCTCGCGGGCCAGCGATACCAGGGCTGGGATCGCAGGGTGCCCCGGACCTTCGCGCCAGGCCAGCGAGACCGGCAGCCCGGGAGCATCCGGCAGTGGTACGTATGCCACATCCGGGTGCTGGTGCATCACCGCGGTGGCCGAGGTGGTCACGCCTACTGCTCGGCGGGCGGAGATGGCGGCGAGCCAGTCGTCGTTGTTGGCGACTGTGACCGTGGCGGTGGGGCGGCGCGCCGGGGGCCAGAGGTCGAGGGTGGTGCTGCCTGCGACGGTGTTGAGGGCTACTGGGTGGTCGGCGAGGTCCGCGAGGGTGAGTTCGGGGTGGGTGGCCAGGGGGTCGGCGGTGGGGACGGCGGCCAGGCGGGGTTCGGTGAGGATGACCTCTGTGATCAGGCCGGGGGCCTGAATCTCGCCCCGTAGCAGGGCGACGTCCACGGCGCCGTGCGCCAGGCCGGCCGTACGGTCGTCGATGCGCAGGAATTCGAGCGGCGTCTCCGGGTGGGCGCGGGCCCAGGCGAGGAGCAGGGGTGTCGTGTACGCGCCGAACGCCGACCAGGCGTGGCCGAGCCGCAGCGGCCACGGGCGCAGCCGGCCGACGTCGACCGCGTCGTCGAAGGCGGCGACGGCCGCCGCGGCCTTGGCGCGGAAGGCGTGGCCGGCCTCGGTGAGTTCGAGGTGGTGGGTGGAGCGGTCCACGAGCCGGGTGCCCAGTTCGGTCTCCAGCCGGCGCAGGGTGCGCGAGACGGCGGGCTGGGTGAGGTGCAGGCCGGCTGCGGCACGGGTGACGCTGCCGGTCTCGGCGATGGCGAGGAAGCACCGGAGGTGACGCAGCTCGATGGTCATGTCCACGGAGCATAAGGGCAGGGAAAGAGGCATTTCACGCAGCGCCGGGTGATACCTAGCGTGGGGTGCATGAATCGTGCACGTGTCGACGCCCGTACCTCTGACGCCCCCGCGGCGCCCCTGTCCGAGCCGTCCGGGGCGGCGGCGCCTGCCGCTCCCGGCGGCGGGCGGCTCACCTCGGTGGCGCTGGTGATCGGCGGGGTGGTGTCGTTGCAGTTCGGCGCGGCCGTGGCGGTGCTGCTCTTCCCGCGCGCGGGCGCGCTCGGCGTGGTGACGCTGCGGCTGGTGCTGGCCGCCGTCGTGCTGCTGGCCGTCTGCCGGCCCCGGCTGCGCGGCCACGCCCGCGCCGACTGGCTGCTGGTGTGCGTCTTCGGCGCGGCCCTGGCGGGCATGAACACCCTCTTCTACCAGGCCATCGACCGGATTCCGCTGGGCGCGGCCGTGACGCTGGAGGTGCTCGGACCGCTGGTGCTGTCGGTGGCGGCCTCGCGGCGGCTGGTGAGCCTGGTGTGGGCGGGGCTGGCGCTGGGCGGGGTGTTCCTGCTGGGGCGCAGCGGCTTCGACTCGCTGGACCCGGCGGGCGCGGGGTTCGCGCTGGCGGCGGGGGTGCTGTGGGCCTCGTACATCCTGCTGTCCGCCCGTACCGGGCAGCGCTTCCCGAAGGCGGACGGGCTGGCGCTGGCGATGAGCGTCGCGGCGGTGCTGAGCATTCCGCTGGGCGTCGCGAGCAAGGGGGCCGCGCTGCTGGACCCGGCGACGATCGGGCTGGGCGCGGCGGTGGCGCTGATGTCGTCCGTACTGCCGTACACGCTGGAACTGCTGGCCCTGCGCAGGCTGCCCGCGTCGGGGTTCGCGGTGCTGATGAGCCTGGAGCCGGCGGCGGGCGCGGCGGCCGGGTTTCTGCTGCTGTCGCAGTCCCTGTCGGTGGCCGAGGGGGTGGCCATTCTGCTGGTGGTGGTGGCCAGCGTGGGGGCTGTTCGTACGTCTTCGGGGAGGGGTGGCGGTGGCAGTGGCGGCGATGCCGGTGGCGGTGGCAGCGATGGCAGCGGTGGTGGTGGCGAGTCGGTGCCGGTCGTGGGCGGCGAGGGGCGGATGGTGCTGCCGGTGGGGGAGTGACGCTGGGGTTTGTGCGTGGTGGGCCCTCGGTGGTGTCGGGGCGGTGCCTGGGCGGGCCTCTCCGGCCGGGTCACGCGGCAGGCCGTCCGGCGGCGGCCGGGGGCTGCGGGGAAGGCTCGCCGCGCCGGGCGGCGGGAGGCGTGGTGGTGAGGTGCAGCGCCGGCAGGCCGCGGCGACGGATCAGGAACTCGGCTATGACGATGTTGGGCAGCCACGCCAGGAAGGGCAGGGGCGCGTACGCCTGTTCCAAGATGGCCTCTGCCGCGTCCGGGCCGTGCACGAAGGGTACTTGGATGAAAATCAGCAACCCGAACCAGAGCCGCAGGGTGACGGCCGCGTAGGTGAGCGCGAAGTTGCGGATCATCCAGGCTTGGTGGCTCCGGATGTCGCGTTCACGGATGGCGCGGTAGGCGCGCCATGCCGTCCATCCCCATAACACCGCCAGTGAGCCGAAGCCGAAGAAGCCCAGCAGGCCCACCGAGTTGAACATCGACATGACGAGGGCGGAGACCGCGCCGAGCGCGACAGTGGCCAGGTACGCGCGTCCGATGCCGCGGTGTACCCGTATGCGGCGCTTGCGCAGGCGCTTGGAGAACTGCCACGGGCCCAGCGCCAGCGCGAGCCCGGCGGTCACGATGTGCACGTAGAAGGCGATGCGGATCGGCAGGGCCCGGGAGGCGTAGGCGTCCGAGAGCCCGACGTGCTGGTGCGCCAGGGAGTCGAGCGTGCCCTGGGCGTACTGGCCGGTGAAGTAGCCGGCGACCGCCAGCGAGGAGAGGGCCACCCAGACCCAGCTCCACTGCGCGCGCCTCAGCCGGGAAAACGCTTTGGGGGAAGGTTCTTTGGGGGGAGCGGAGGGTGCGGAAGGTGCGGTGGAAGTCATCCGAACTCCATGCGGTTTCACGGTGCCCCAATGTGAATACCTTCAACGTAACAAGGGATGTTAGAGGCAGTAACATAAAACCGGCCACAGTTGTCCGAGCCGCTCGCGGCGTTCCGGTGTGTCAGGTGCGGCCAGTCAGGTGTGGCCGGTCAGGTGCGGCCAGTGAGGAGAAGAGGAGAAGCAGTCGGTGACACGGGCGACCTACCACCACGGCGCACTTCGGCAGGCGCTGATCGAGGGGGCGCGGGAGATCCTCGCCGAACGAGGGCACGAGCAGTTCAGCCTGAACGAGGTCGCCCGCCGGGCCGGCGTGAGCACGGCCGCCCCCTACCGCCACTTCAGCGGCAAGGACGAGTTGCTGGCGGCAGTGGCCGAGCAGGGCTACGCCACACTGCTCGACAGCCTCAGGAGGGCGGCGGCGGACGCGGCCGGGGCGCGCGAGCGGCTGCTCCGTCTGGCCGGGGCGTACGTGCGCTTCGCGCAGGACCACCCCGACCTGTTCATCACGATGTTCCGCAGCCATCCGGGCGCCGACCCGATCGGCCACGAATCGTTCGAGGTGCTCCTGAGCGCGGTCGCCGACGCCCAGCGGGCCGGGCTCATTCCCGCGAAGCCCGCACCGGAACTGATGGCCAGATCGCTGTGGGCCACGGTGCACGGCCTCGCGGTGCTCAGCCTGCGCCGACCCCACCGGCGGTTCGCCATGGACGAGCCGGCGGAAGACCTCGCCGCCGGAACCTTGGTCGCGATCTTCGGGCTGTAGTCGGGGGTTGGGACGTGCGTCGGGAATCAGGGCGTGCGTCGGGGGCTGGGGCATGCGTCGAGGGTCGGGGCGTGCGTCGGGGGTTGGGGCGTGCGTCAGGGCGTACGTCGGGGTTGGGGCGTGCGTTGGGGGTCGGTGGCGGCGGCTCTGGCGGGCTTTGGCCGGCTCCGGCCGGCTTTGGTGGCCCCGGCGGGCGTACGGGCATGCCTTCCGGGTGCGTACGGGCGTGCCTTCCGGCGGCTTGCCTGTGGCGGCGGGCGGGGGTCGGAGGGCTGCGCGGCGGGGCCGCGCGGCCCTTTGTCTTCCTGTGTGCTCGCCATGATTAATGCAATCACGCTTGATTGTTTCGCCGTGCGCTGCCACGCTCGGATTGCGCTGCCACGCTTGGAGCGCCCCAACGCGCCGTGTCTGTACGGGCGTAGCGGGACGCGCCGGCGCGCGGCAGCACGTGGCGCGACGAGGCGGTCGGAGTCGGTGGCTCAGTTACTCGGTGAGGGGAGCGCGGCGTGGCCGGTCCAGCGGAGGTAGCGGACATTCTCGGCGATCTATGGGCTGAGGGCGAGGAACTGGACGGCCTGGTGGCCCGTATCGCCCCGGAGCGGTGGGCGGCGCCGACGCCCGCGCCGGGCTGGACGATCGCCCACCAGATCGCGCATCTCGCGTGGACGGACGACTGCGCCCTGCGGTCCACCGAGGGGGCCGAAGCCTTCCAGCCGCTCCTCGACAAGGGGCTCGCCGCGCCCGACACCTTCGTCGACGAGGGCGCCGCGCTGGGCGCCGCCCTGCCGCCCCCCGAACTGCTCGCCCGCTGGCGGGCGGGGCGCGAGCGGGTGGGCCGGGTGCTCGCCGGGCAGCCCGAGGGGGTCCGGCTCCCGTGGTACGGGCCGCCGATGAGCGTCGCCTCGATGGCGACGGGCCGGCTGATGGAGACCTGGGCGCACGGCCAGGACGTCGCGGACGCGCTGGGTGTGACGCGCGAGCCCACGGCCCGGCTGCGGCACGTGGCGCGCATCGGCGCGCGGGCCCGGAACTACGCCTACGCCGTACGCGGACTCACCCCGCCCGCCGAGGAGTTCAGGGTGGAGCTGACGGCGCCGGACGGGGACGTGTGGTCGTACGGGCCTCCGGACGCGGCCCAGCGGGTGACCGGGCCCGCGCTGGACTTCTGCCTGCTGGTCACGCAGCGGGCGCACCGTTCGGAGGTGGCGGTGACGGCCGAAGGCCCGGACGCCGACCACTGGTTGGACATCGCCCAGGCCTTCGCGGGGCCGGCGGGGGCGGGGCGCGAGCCGGGTGGCTCACGCCGTGCATTTAGTGAACCGGGCGGGGCCGGGCAACCGCCCGTCGAACCGGGCGGGACAGTGCGGCCACCCGCCGGACCGGGCGGGGCCGGGCAACCACCCGTCGAACCGGGCGGGCCAGGGCACCCGCCCGCCGGACCGGGCGGGCCAGGGCACCCGCCCGCCGGACCGGGCGGGACAGTGCGGCCACCCGCCGGACCGGGCGGGACAGGGCAACCACCCGCCGGACCGGGCGGGCCCGGGCACCCGCCCGCCGAACCGGGCCGCGAGTCGCGCGGGTCGGACCAGTGACGGGGCGGCAGGCGCCGCCGGACGCGTACGGGCCGGGTGGCGGGCGCCCCGGTGACCCCCGCGCCCCGCGTGACACGCCCGCTCGTACGGCCGGCCCCAGCCCCGCCCTCGCTTCAGCCCCCACCCCCGCTTCAGCCCCCACCCCCACCCCCGCCCTCGGCGGAGCCGACGGCATCCTGCGCATCGGCAACGCCTCCGGCTTCTACGGGGACCGCTTCGACGCCCTGCGCGAGATGCTCACCGGCGGTGAGCTGCACGTCCTGACCGGCGACTACCTCGCCGAGCTGACGATGCTGATCCTCGGCCGGGATCGGCTCAAGGACCCGGCGCGCGGTTACGCAAAAACGTATCTCCGGCAGCTGGAGGAAGGGCTCGGGCTCGCCGCCGAACGCGGCGTCAAGCTCGTCGCCAACGCGGGCGGCCTCAACCCCGCCGGACTCGCCGAGGCCGTACGCGAGCTGGCCGAGCGCGTCGGCGTGCCGGTGCGCGTCGCGCACGTCGAGGGGGACGATCTGCTCGGCGCGCGCACCTGGCCGGACGGGGTGCTCACCGCCAACGCCTACCTCGGCGGCGCCGGCATCGCCGCGTGCCTGCGGGCCGGCGCGGACGTCGTCGTCACCGGCCGCGTCACCGACGCGGCCCTCGTCACCGGGCCCGCCGCCGCCCGGTTCGGCTGGGCCCCCGACGACCACGACCGCCTCGCGGGGGCTGTCGTCGTGGGCCACGTGCTGGAGTGCGGCACCCAGGCGACCGGCGGCAACTACTCCTTCTTCGGCGAGCTCTTCGGCGAGGCATCCGGCGAGGCATTCGGCCGGAACGGGCTGCGCCGCCCCGGCTTCCCCCTCGCCGAACTGCACGCCGACGGCTCCGCCGTCATCACCAAGCACCCCGGCACCGGCGGCGCCGTCACCATCGGCACCGTCACCGAACAGCTCCTCTACGAGACCGCCGGCCCCCGCTACCTCGGCCCGGACGTGACCGCCCGACTCGACACCGTACGGCTCACCCAGGAGGGGCCCGACCGGGTCCGTATCGACGGCGTGCGCGGCGAGCCGCCGCCCGCGACCCTCAAGGTCGGGCTGACCCGCCTCGGCGGCTGGCGCAACGAAGTCGTCTTCGTTCTCACCGGCCTCGACATCGATGCCAAGGCCCGCCTCGTGCAGAGGCAGTTGGAGGCCGCCCTCGACGCCTCGAAGCGGCGGCCCGCCGAGGTGCGCTGGACCCTCGCCCGTACGGACCGCGCCGACGCGCCCGTACAGGAGGAGGCGAGTGCGCTGCTGCGGCTGGTCGTACGCGACGAGGACCAGGAGGCCGTCGGGCGCGCCGTCAGCGGGGCCGCCGTCGAGCTGGCCCTCGCCAGTTACCCCGGATTTCATGTGACTGCCCCGCCGGGGAAGGGCGAACCGTACGGCGTCTTCGAGGCCGCCTATACGGACGCGGCCGGCGTTCCCCATGTCGCTGTACTGCCGGACGGGGGGCGGGTGGATGTGGGCGCCGCGTCCCAGGGGCGGCCGGCGCCGGAGCCGGACCCGGGCCCGGACGCGGAGCTCGACCCGGGCCCGGACCGTACGATCCCGGCTTCGATCCCGGCCCCGCTCCCCTCCGGCCCCCGCCGCCGCGCCCCCCTCGGCCTCGTCGCCGGCGCCCGCAGCGGCGACAAGGGCGGCTCCGCCAACGTCGGGGTGTGGGTCCGTACCGACCTCGCCTGGCGGTGGCTCGCCCACGAGTTGACCGTCGAGCGGTTCTGCGAACTCCTGCCGGAGGCAGCGGAGTTGGATGTCACTCGGCACGTACTTCCCAATCTCCGCGCCCTCAACTTCGTCGTCGACGGGCTCCTCGGCCTCGGCGTCGCCTACCGCGCGCGCTTCGACCCCCAGGCCAAGGCCCTCGGGGAGTGGCTGCGCTCCCGTCACCTGGACATTCCGGAGGTGCTGCTGTGACCGTGCTCGCATCCGGGCTCGACCTGTCCGGCCCCGAAGCGGCCGACTACGCCGATTACGCCGCGAACCGCGAGGCCATGCTGGAGAAGCTCGCCGCCGTCACCGCCGAGCACGCCAAGGCGATCGGCGGAGGCGGCGAGAAGTACGTCGCCCGCCACCGGGGGCGCGGCAAGCTCCTCGCCCGCGAGCGGATCGAACTCCTCCTCGACCCCGACACGCCCTTCCTCGAACTCTCCCCGCTCGCCGCCTGGGGCAGCGACTACGCCGTCGGCGCCGCCCTCGTCACCGGCATCGGCGTCATCGAGGGCGTCGAGTGCCTCATCACCGCCAACGACCCGACCGTGCGCGGCGGCGCCAGCAACCCCTGGACCCTGCGCAAGGCCCTGCGCGCCAACGAGATCGCCTACGCCAACCGGCTCCCCGTCGTCAGCCTCGTCGAGTCCGGCGGCGCCGATCTCCCCAGCCAGAAGGAGATCTTCATCCCCGGCGGCGCCCTCTTCAAGGACCTCACCCGGCTGTCCGCCGCCGGCATCCCCACCGTCGCCGTCGTCTTCGGCAACTCCACCGCCGGCGGCGCGTACGTACCCGGCATGTCCGATCACGTGATCATGGTCAAGGAGCGGGCGAAGGTCTTCCTCGGCGGTCCGCCGCTGGTCAAGATGGCCACCGGCGAGGAGAGCGACGACGAGGCGCTCGGCGGCGCCGACATGCACGCCCGCACCTCCGGGCTCGCCGACTACTTCGCCCTCGACGAGCCCGACGCCATTCGCCTTGCCAGGCGGGTCGTCTGCCGGTTCAACTGGCGTAAGACGCATGCCGATCCCGGGTCGTACGTCGAGCCGCCCCAGTACTCCGAGGACGAGCTCCTCGGTATCGTTCCCGGTGATCTGCGCGTCCCCTTCGATCCGCGCGAAGTGATCGCCCGGATCGTCGACGGCTCCGACTTCGACGAGTTCAAGCCGCTGTACGGGCCCAGCCTCGCCACCGGGTGGGCCGCCCTTCACGGCTATCCCGTCGGCATCCTCGCCAACGCCCAGGGCGTTCTCTTCAGCCAGGAGTCCCAGAAGGCCGCCCAGTTCATCCAGCTCGCCAACCAGCGCGACATCCCGCTGATCTTCCTGCACAACACCACCGGCTACATGGTCGGGCGCGAGTACGAGCAGGGCGGCATCATCAAGCACGGCGCGATGATGATCAACGCGGTCTCCAACTCCACGGTGCCGCACCTGAGCGTCCTCATCGGCGCCTCCTACGGGGCCGGGCACTACGGCATGTGCGGGCGCGCCTACGATCCGCGCTTCCTCTTCGCCTGGCCCAGCGCCAAGTCGGCCGTCATGGGGCCGCAGCAGCTCGCCGGGGTGCTGTCGATCGTCGCCCGCGCGTCCGCCGCCGCCAAGGGGCAGCCCTACGACGACGAGGCCGATGCCGGGCTGCGGGCCATGGTGGAGCAGCAGATCGAGTCCGAGTCGCTGCCGATGTTCCTCTCCGGGCGGCTCTACGACGACGGCGTCATCGATCCGCGCGACACGCGCACCGTGCTCGGGCTGTGTCTGTCCGCCGTCCACACCGCGCCTGTCGAGGGGGCGCGTGGTGGGTTCGGCGTCTTCCGGATGTGAGGCATCAGTGATCAACGCTCTTCTTGTCGCCAACCGTGGTGAGATTGCCTGCCGTATCTTCCGTACCTGCCGTGAGCTGGGCATCTCCACCGTCGCCGTGCACTCCGACGCGGACGCCGGCGCCCCGCACGTACGCGACGCCGACGCCGCCGTGCGGCTGCCGGGGGACGCGCCCGCCGATACGTATCTGCGCGGTGACCTCATCGTGAAGGCCGCGCTCGCCGCCGGGGCCGATGCCGTGCATCCCGGCTACGGGTTTCTCTCCGAGAACGCCGCCTTCGCGCGGGCGGTCGCCGATGCCGGGCTGGTGTGGGTCGGGCCGTCGCCCGCGGCGATGTCGGCCATGGCCTCCAAGACGCGGGCCAAGGACATCATGCGGGCGGCCGGGGTGCCGCTGCTTGAGCCCGTCCTGCCGGAGGCGGTCGGCGAGCGGGACCTGCCGTTGCTGGTCAAGGCCGCTTCCGGTGGGGGCGGGCGGGGGATGCGGGTGGTCCGTGAACTCGGTGACGTGGACGCCGCGTTGGCCTCCGCGCGTGCCGAGGCCGCCGCCGCCTTCGGGGACGGCGAGGTCTTTCTGGAGCCTTACGTCGAGGGCGGGCGCCACGTCGAGGTGCAGGTGCTGGCCGACGCTCACGGCGCTGTCTGGGCGCTCGGCACTCGCGACTGCTCCCTTCAGCGGCGGCACCAGAAGGTCATCGAGGAGGCTCCGGCGCCGGGGCTGGCGCCCGAGGTGCGGGAGGCGCTGCACGTTGCGGCCGTGGAGGCGGCGCGGGCGATCGGGTACGAGGGCGCCGGCACGGTGGAGTTCCTCGTCTCCGGGGACGGGCGCGCGTACTTCCTGGAGATGAACACCCGGCTCCAGGTGGAGCATCCGGTGACGGAGTGCGTGTACGGGCTGGACCTGGTGGCGTGGCAGGTGCGGGTGGCGGAGGGGTCGCCGCTGCCGAGTGGCCTGCCGCCGGCTCCGGTGGGGCATGCGGTGGAGGCCCGATTGTACGCGGAGGATCCGGGGCGGGGGTGGACGCCGCAGACTGGGGTGTTGCATCGGCTCTCCGTGCCGGGTGTGGGGGGTCCTGCGGGGGAGCGGAGCGTCGGGGAGGGGAGCGTCGGGGTGCGGCGCCGGGCTCTCCGGGGCGGGGGTCCGGGACCGTATATTTACGGGCCGCTCACCCGGAACTCAGAAGGAACCCGGAACTCCGGCCCACAAATACACGGCAGCGTCCCGGACCCCCGCCCCTGCGAACCCGTCGCCTCCCGCGCGTACCCGGCTGACGGCCGGACCGGGCTGCGCGTCGACTCGGGCGTCGCCGACGGGGATCTCATCGGCGTCCACTACGACCCCATGCTCGCCAAGGTCATCGCCTGGGCGCCGAGCCGGGGGGAGGCGGTGCGGCTGCTCGCCCGTGGGCTTGAGCGGGCCCTGGTCCACGGGCCGGTGACGAATCGGGATTTGCTGGTCCGGTCGCTTCGGCATCCTGACTTCGTCGCCGCGCGGTTGGATACCGGTTTCTACGAACGGAACCTGGCGGAGCTGACGGCCGAACCGTCGGATGGCGGGGATATACGTGTCGCGGCTCTTGCCGCCGCCCTCGCCGATTCCTGTGGGCGCTCTCGGTTCGGCGGGTGGCGGAACGTGCCCTCCGCCCCCCAGCGCAAGTCCTATCGGACGGAGCCCGGGGGCGAAGAATGCGAGGTTCGCTATCGGCTTGGGCGGGACGGGTTGTCAGCCGATGGGTTTCCGGGGGTGCGGTTGCTCGCCCTCGCGGCAGACGGGGTTCTTCTCGAAGTCGGTGGCGTGGAGAAGGTCTTCGCTGTTGCTGTATACGGCGATCGTGTCTACGTGGATTCTTCGGACGGGGCTTCTGCCTTTACCGTTCTGCCGCGCTTTCCGGACCCCGCCGCCCGTACCGAGCCCGGCTCCCTGCTCGCCCCCATGCCCGGCACCGTCATCCGCCTCGCCGACGGGCTCGCCGTCGGCGACCGGGTGGCCGCCGGGCAGCCGCTGCTGTGGCTTGAGGCCATGAAGATGGAGCACCGGGTGGCCGCCCCCGCCGACGGGGTGCTCGCCGAGCTTCATGCTGTGCCCGGTCGGCAGGTTGAGTTGGGGACGCTTCTTGCTGTTGTCGCCGATTCGCCTGCGTGAGACGGCTCCTGATGGGTTGTCAGGTGGGTCGTCAGGTGGGTTGTCGGATGGGTTGTCGGATGGGTTGTCGGATGGCGTGGTCTGTCCGGTGTCTGTACGTGTCGTGCGTGTCGTTCGTGTCGTAAGGAGCCTTTCGTGATCGAGACCCCGGAACAACGTGACCTCCGCGCGGCCGTCGCCGCGCTCGGCAAGCGCTACGGCCGCGAGTATTTCGCCGGCGTCGTCCGCGACGGCAAGCACAGCGACGAGCTATGGGCCGAGGCCGGGAAACTTGGATATCTCGGTGTGAATCTTCCGGAAGCTTATGGGGGAGGGGGTGGCGGGATCAGCGAACTGGCGATTGTCCTTGAGGAATTGGGCGCTGCCGGGTGTCCGCTGCTCATGATGATCGTCTCGCCTGCCATCTGCGCCACCGTCATCGCCCGTTTCGGCACCGAGGAGCAGAAGCGGCGCTGGCTGCCGGGTCTCGCCGACGGCTCCAGGAAGATGGCGTTCGGCATCACCGAGCCCGACGCCGGGTCCAACTCGCACCGGATCACCACGACCGCCCGGCGGGACGGCGACGGCTGGGTACTGAACGGGCGCAAGGTCTTCGTCTCGGGCGTGGACATCGCGGAGGCCACGCTGATCGTGGGGCGTACCGAGGACGCGCGTACGGGCAAGCTCAAGCCCTGCCTGTTCATCGTCCCGCGCGACGCGGACGGGTTCGATCGGCATCAGATCGACATGGAGCTCGCCGCGCCCGAGAAGCAGTTCGAGCTGGTCCTCGATGACGTGCGGCTGCCCGCCGACGCGCTGGTCGGCGACGAGGACGCCGGGCTGCTCCAGCTGTTCGCGGGGCTCAACCCCGAGCGCATCATGACCGCCGCCTTCGCGCTCGGCATGGGGCGGTACGCGCTGGACAAGGCCGTCGACTACGCCCGTACGCGTACGGTCTGGAAGGAGCCGATAGGCGCCCATCAGGCCATCGCCCACCCGCTGGCGCAGGCCCACATCGACATCGAGCTGGCCCGGCTGATGATGCAGAAGGGCGCCGCGCTCTACGACATGGGGGACGACGCGGGCGCGGGCGAGGCCGCGAACATGGCGAAGTACGCGGCCGGGGAAGCCGCCGTCAAGGCCGTCGACCAGGCCGTTCATACTCTCGGCGGCAACGGCCTGACCAGGGAATACGGGCTCGCCTCCATGATCACTGCGGCTCGGGTCGCCCGGATCGCGCCGGTCAGCCGGGAAATGATCCTCAACTACGTGTCCCATCAGTCGCTGGGCCTTCCCAAGTCGTACTGAGCCGCCGCCGTCGGGCCGGACCTGAGACGCACAAAAGCCGTACTGAATCGAGCGCCAGGAGATCCGCCATGGAATTCCGCAGCGAGTACGCCGACGTTGCTCTCGTCGATCTGCCCATTCATGAGGCCGTCCTGGGGCGCGCCGCCGAGTTCGGCGACCGGCCCGCCCTGATCGACGGTCTCGACGGGCGCACCATCAGCTATGCCGAACTCGTCCTCGCTGTAGACAGGTTGGCCGCGTCGTTTGCCGACAGCGGGGTGTGTAAGGGCGATGTGCTGGCTCTGATCAGCCCCAACACCATCGCCTTCCCTGTCGTCTTCTACGCCGCCACGCGCGCGGGGGCGACCGTCACCACCGTTCATCCGCTCTGCACGGCCGACGAGTTGGCCAAGCAGCTCGGGGACTGCGACGCGCGGTGGATCGTCACCGTCTCGCCGCTGCTCGGCCAGGTTCGCGAGGCTGCCGAGAAGGTCGGCTGCGTCAGGGAGATCGTCGTCTGCGACCGGGCCGAGGGGTGTCGCTCGGTGCAGGACATGATCGGCTTTGCCGGGCCGGCGCCGGATGTCTGCATCGATCCCGCGCGGGACCTGGCGGCCCTTCCGTACTCCTCGGGCACGACCGGCGTCCCCAAGGGCGTCATGCTCACGCACCGCTCCATCGCCACCAACCTCGCGCAATTGGACGAACTCGTCCCGTCCCGGCCCGGTCAAGTCGTGTTGGCCGTGCTGCCGTTCTTCCATATCTATGGCCTTACTGCGCTCATGAACGCGCCCCTGCGGCGGGGTGCGACGGTCGTGGTGCTGCCGCGCTTCGATGTCGGGCAGTTTCTGTCGGCCATCGAGAAGTACCAGGTCAACGGCGTGTACGTGGCCCCGCCCATCGTGCTCGCGCTGGCCAAGCACCCGGCGGCCACCGGGTACGACCTGTCGTCGCTGGAGTACGTCGTCAGCGCGGCGGCGCCGCTGGACGCCGGGCTCGCGGCGGCGTGCGCGCGGCGGCTCGGGCTGCCACCGATCATGCAGGGCTACGGGATGACGGAGCTGTCCCCGTGCGCCACCATCTGGCCGCTGTCCACCGTGCACAACGCGCCGCCCGGCTCCGTGGGACGGCTGGTGGCCGGTACCGAGTTGCGGATCGTGTCCCTGGACGGGGACGGCAGAGACCTCGGAGCCGGAGAGGAGGGGGAGATCGTGCTGCGCGGGCCGCAGGTGATGAAGGGGTACTTGGGGCGGCCCGACGAGACGGCTGCGATGATCGACCCGGCCGGCTGGCTGCGGACGGGGGACATCGGGAGCGTGGATGAGCAGGGGTGGCTGTATGTCGTGGACCGGGTGAAGGAACTGATCAAGTACAAGGGCTACCAGGTCGCCCCCGCCGAACTCGAAGCCGTGCTGCTGGCGCACGAGGCGATCGCCGACGCGGCGGTCGTCGGAGTGCGGGACGCGGACGGCGAGGAGATCCCGAAGGCGTACGTGGTGCGGCAGGTGGCGGACTCGGGCGTCGGGACGCTGAGCGAGGGCGACGTGATGGAGTACGTGGCCGGGCGCGTCGCCCCGTACAAGAAGGTCCGGCGCGTCGAGTTCGTCGACAGTGTGCCGCGAGCCGCCTCCGGCAAACTGCTGCGGCGCGAACTGCGGCACAGGGAACGGGAGATGGAGCGGGTGTTGGGGCGGGAGATGGAAGGACGGTCGGGATGACAGCGTTGAGCGATGAGCGATCCGGTGACCCTCTGGTGAGGCGCTCGTACGCCGGCGGGATCACCACCCTGACGCTCGACTCACCGCACAACCGCAACGCGCTCTCGCGGCGGCTGGTACGGGAGTTGTACGAGGGGCTGGCATCGGCTGCCGAGGACGACGCCACGCGCGCCGTCGTCCTCACGCACACCGGCACCACCTTCTGCGCGGGCGCGGACCTCAGCGAGGCCACCTCGGAGGCGGGAGGGGTCGGCTCGGGTCGGAGTGAAGGCGGTTCGGATCGGGCTGAGGGGGGTTCGGGGGTGTCCGTCGCCGGGGCGGACGGCTTGGCTCGGCTGCTGCGTACGGTCGTGGAACTGCCCAAACCCGTCGTCGCCCGCGTCACCGGCCACGTACGGGCCGGGGGGCTCGGACTCCTCGGCGCCTGCGACATCGCGGTGGCGGGGCCGGGTTCGAGCTTCGCGTTCACCGAGGCGCGGCTGGGGCTCGCGCCCGCCGTGATCTCGATGCCGCTGCTGCCGCGCCTCGACGCGCGGGCCGCGGCCCGGTACTACCTGACCGGCGAGCGGTTCGACGCGGCGGAGGCGGCGCGGATCGGCCTGGTGACGCTCGCGGTGGACGGTTCGGTGGAGGAGGCCATGGAACCCGTGCTGGACGGGCTGCGCCGGGGCTCGCCGCAGGGGCTGGCCGCGTCGAAACGGCTGGTCACGGCGGAGGTGCTACGGGCCTTCGACCGTGACACGCAGGCGCTGGCCGCGGAGTCGGCGCGGCTGTTCGGTTCGCCGGAGGCCCGCGAGGGCATGACGGCCTTTCTGGAGAGGCGGGACCCGGCATGGGCATCGTGACCGTACCCAAACAGGACCGCAGCCGCGTCACCCGACAGCGGCTGCTGGAGGCCGCGATCTCCTGCCTCGCCGAGTACGGCTGGGCGGGCTCGACGGTATCGGTCGTGGCGGAGCGGGCGGGTGTGTCGCGGGGGGCGGCACAGCACCACTTCCCCACGCGGGAGGACCTGTTCACGGCGGCCGTGGAGTACGTGGCCGAAGTCCGCTCCCAGGCGATGCGCACCCTCGCGATGCGTGCCCCGCACGGTTCCCGGCCCAGCCCGGTACGGACCCGGGCCGTGGTCCGCGCCCTGGTGGACCTCTACACGGGCCCCCTCTTCCGGGCCGCCCTCCAACTGTGGGTGGCCGCCTCCAACGAGGCCGAACTCTGTCCGCGCGTCGTGGACTTGGAGGCCCGCGTCGGCCGCGAGACCCACCGCATCGCCGTGGAGCTCCTGGGCGCCGACGAGCGCGTACCGGGCATCCGCGAGACCGTGCAGGGTCTTTTGGATATGGCCCGGGGGCTGGGGCTCGCGAACCTCCTGACGGACGACGCCGCGCGGCGCGAGCGGGTCGTGGAGCAGTGGGCCCACATCGTGGACTGCGTGCTCAAGAGCCGGCGGTGACAGGCGCGTGCGTGCTGTAACACGCACGCGGAGAAGCAGCGGAAGGCCCTCAGTCGTGAATGGCCGAGGGTCTTCGTCTTGGTGTCGCGCACGTGTCACGTGATGGAAACCAGCCATATGCCAGTCGCATGATTGATGTGGGCATGACGGGCGGATAAGGTCAATTTCCGGCGTAGATCCACTTCCCGGAGTTTCTGGAGTTCTCGAACTCCCCGAACTCCCTATGTCGGAAAAGGAATTCATGAGATCGCACTTAATGGCGCTGCGGGCCTCCGTGATCGCCGTGCTGGTATTGGCGTCGGCGGCTTTCGGACTCGCTCCCGCCGCCTCCGCGGCATCCGCCGCGGCCCCCGTGAGCGCCAAGCTCGCCCACCGTCCGATCGTGTTCGTGCACGGCTGGCACTCCGGCCCCGGTACGTGGGGCCAGATGATCAACAAGGTCGAGAATTACGGCTACAGCCCGGACGAGCTGTACAGATTCGACTACAGCTCCCTGTCCCAGCAGGGCAATGGCGCCACGCCCATCAGGTCCCTCGCCGATAAGCTCGATGCCTTCATCCATGACAAGGGCCTGCTGGGCAAGTCGCCCGACGGGAAGATCGACATCGTCGCCCACTCGATGGGCGGGCTGGTCTCCCGCGCCTATCTGAAACAGAACGGGGGACACAAGACCACGGCGCATCTGGTCACCTATGCCACCCCCAACCACGGCACCATACTCTCCTACTTCTGTATTCCCGGAATCCCCCAATGCGACGTGCAGGCCAGGGAGATGGACGCCGGGTCGGGGTTTCTCACCTGGCTGAACGGCGGCACGGAAACTCCAGGAGACACCCATTACGCGACGTTCCGGTCGAACGTCGGCGACGAACCGATGGCGCCGCCCACCACCTACTGGTGCGACAAGACGGTCGTCGGCGTGGACGAGGACGGCGAGAAGTCGCTCAAGCACTCCGGCCGCACCAGCATCCTCAAGGGCGCGGACAACTTCGTCTCCCCCTGCGTCGGGCACGATCAGATCGCCAATGACGAGTGGACCATCGACAAGACCCTCCACTTGATCGCGGATCCCGACGGCGCCCACACCCCCAAGGCCGCGCAGGTCCGCTGCGGGGAACTGGCCGACCACTGGGGCAAGGGCTCATGGCCCAAGTCGGCTGGCTGGGTCGGCGCCCACGCCCAGTCCTGCGTGGTCGCGACCAGGGCCTCGAACGACCAGAAGCAGCCCTTCGACGTCCATACCGAACTTCAGATCCGCGGCTGCGGCTACTGGTGGGGGAGCCCCTTCTCGACCTGGTGGTACACGGGTGTGAGCGGCGTCAACTGCGACGTGCACGCTGACGGCATCCTCTGGCGCGACGGCTACTGGGGCGCGCACGACAAGCCGTCCAGCAGCGTCTACGAGCGGTGGACCCAGGTGCGCACCAAAGACGTTCCGGCCGCCAAGGGCGCAAAGGTGGAGGGGTCGTGGAAGTTCGACGTCCACGCCTACCAGCCTGGCGAGTGGGACGTGAAGGCGGCCAAGGCCGACAGTGGGCCGCTCGTCATCCCCTAGCCCGTTCGCCCGACCGACCGGCCGGTCGCGCTCGATGCCCGCGCGGCCGGCCGGCGTCACGCTGTTCGCCTTCGGCGGCCGAGGGGCTGACGCGGGGCCGGTGGGCGGCGGGGTGGCCGCCTCGCCGCCGCCCACTGTGCGCCACCTCGCACTAAGGCTCGCCTTCCTGTGATGTTCAAATGTCAGACATCTGTGTACGCTGGTTTCCATGAATCGCATCAGCACGCCGCGGAGAGCCGCCAGCCTCTCCGCCCAGCTCGTGGACAGCCTCCGCTCGCATATCGAGTCGGGCGGCTGGCCGGTCGGCACCCGCATCCCGCCGGAACAGGCCCTCATCGAGGAGCTCGGCGTCGGCCGCAGCACGCTGCGCGAGGCGCTCGGCGCGCTGGTGCACCTGGGGCTGCTGGAGGCTCGTAAAGGCGACGGCACGTACGTACGCGCGTCGAGCGAGCTGCAGTCCGTCATGGTGCGGCGGGCGAGCTCCGCGCAGCGGGACAACGTTCTCGAACTGCGTACCGTCCTTGAGGAGTACGCGTCCGGGGCCGCCGCCCTGCGCCGCAGCGAGGACCAGCTGGAGCAGCTCAAGGAGCTGCTGGCCGACGCCGACGCGGCCTGCGCCGGCGCGGACATGGCCGCCGCCGGGAACGTCGACGCACTGTTCCACCGGGCCGTCGTCCGGGCGAGCGGGAACGACCTGCTGGTCGAGGTGTACGACTACCTCGGCACCGCCCTCACCTCCGCCCTGGGCGGCCTGCCCTGGGAGGCCACCGGCGCCGAGGAGCACGCCCGGCTGCACCGGCGGCTCGTCGACGCGATCGAGGCCCGTGACGAGAGCGACGCCCGCGACGCGGCGGCGGCCATCGTCCGGCTCACCCACGACCACGAGGCCGAGGCCCCGAGCGGGACGGAGGGACCACGAACGTGAGTACGCGACCGTCTTCCATATCCCAGCAGCGGGCCGACTCCGGGGCGTCCGCCGCCGACCACACGGGCAAGGCCGTGTCGATCGGGCTCATCATCGCGATCTGCCTCGTGGCGGCGAACCTGCGCGTCAGCCTCACCGGCGTCGGCACGCTGCTGCCGGCGATCGAGCACGGCAGCGGCCTGACGTCGAGCTGGGGCGGGCTGCTGAGCACCCTCCCGCTGCTGACGTTCGCCGCGACGTCGCCCCTGGTGGCGCGGGCCTCGCACCGGTTCGGCACCGCGCGCCTGCTGGTGGCGGCCCTCGCCGTACTGGCCGCGGGCACCGTGATCCGGTCGCTTCCCTCGGTGTTCTGCCTGTTCGCCGGGACCGTGATCCTCTCGGCGGCCATCGCGTTCGGCAACGTACTGCTGCCCGCCCTGATCAGGCGGAGCGTGCCCGCGCACCGCATCCGGGGCATCAGCGCCCTGTACGTCACCGTCATGGGCGTCACGGCCGCCGTCTCCTCCGGAATCTCCGCCCCGCTCTCCCACGCCCTGCCGGGTTCCTGGCACACCGCCCTCGCCTGGGGCGTCGCCTTCACCATCGCCGCGCTCCTCGCCTGGCTGCCCCGGATGCGGGGCGACGAGCCCCAGGCGTCCACCGGCGGGACCCGCAGCCCCGTCCCCTGGCGGTCGCGGCTGGCATGGCAGGTCAGCATGTACATGGGCCTGCAGTCGCTGGCCTTCTACACCGCCGTCGCGTGGCTGCCCAGCATCCTGATCAGCCACGGCACGAGCACCACCACGGCCGGCTGGATGCTCTTCTACTACCAGGTGATCTCCCTGGCCGCCGGCAGCCTCCTGCCCCTGCTCACCCGGGGCCGCCATGACCAGCGGTGGACCGCGGCCGGGGCCTCGCTCCTCGTGGCCGCCGGGTTCGCCGTGCTGGTGGCCGCGCCCGCGCTGGCCGTCGTCGCCTGCACCCTGCTCGGGCTGGGCGCCGGCCCGTGCCTCGTCCTCGCGCTGAGCTTCCAGAGCGAACGCGCCGGCAGCTCCGGCGAGGCCGCCGCGCTGGCGGGCATGGCGCAGTCCATCGGCTACCTCGTGGCCGCGGCCGGGCCCCTGCTGCTCGGCATCCTGCACGACGCCACGAGCGCCTGGACCGTTCCGCTCGTGCTGCTGGTCGTCCTCGGCGCCCTCATGGCGATCGCCGGACACGGCGCGGGGCAGGACCGCCAAGTGAGCCATTCCGCCCGGTAGCAGCCGCTGGTAGCCGCCGGAAGCCGCCGGTGGCTGTCGGCAGCCGGGGTGTACGGGCCGGCGGCACGGCCCCGGCCCTACGCCCCCACATGAAGCGCGCCTTTACGGCCACGGAGGAGAGCACTCATGCCCGGTTCGCCGCCCTCGACCGACGCGTTCCCCGCTGACGAGTTCACCGCACGTGCCGCTCGGGTCAGCGCCCATCTGTACGCGACCGACCCGCAGTTCCGCGCCGCCGCGCCCTTGGACTCGGGGCGTCGGCGCCCGACCGCGGACAGCGTCCACGGGCCGGGCGCGACGCGGCTGGCGGCGGACGATCTGACGCTGGACGCGTTCTTCGGCGCGGAGACGGTGGCGGAGATGACGGCGGAGACCGTCGGCAGCCGGAACGGAGGGCTCCCGGCGGCGGCCCGTACGGTCCTGCTGACCGGCGCCAACGGCTACCTCGGCCGCTTCCTGTGCCTCGAATGGCTGGAGCGCGTCGCGGAGCGCGGCGGCACGCTGGTGTGCCTGGTGCGCGGCAGCACCGACGAGTCCGCGCGGGCCCGGCTCGACGCGGCCTTCGACAGTGGTGACCCGGAGCTCCTGCGGCACTATCGCGACCTGGCCGCCGGGCGGCTGGAGGTGGTCGCCGGCGACATCGGGGAGCCCGGCCTCGGGCTGGACGAGCAGACCTGGCGGCGGCTGGCCAACACCGTGGACCTGATCGTCCACCCGGCGGCGCTCGTCGACCACGTCCTGCCGTACGACCGGATGTTCGGCCCCAATGTGCTGGGCACCGCCGAACTGATCAGGCTCGCGGTCACCTCCCGGATCAAGCAGTTCACGTACCTGTCGACGGCCGCCGTCGTCCTCGGCTGCGGAGCCGCGGCCGACGAGTCGGCGGACATCCGCACGGCCTGCCGCACGCGCGAGCTCGACAGCGGTTACGCGGACGGGTTCGCGGACGGTTACGCGGCCGGCAAGTGGGCGAGCGAGGTGCTGCTGCGCGAGGCGCACGACAGGTTCGGCCTGCCGGTCGCCGTGTTCCGCTCGAACCCGATGCTCGCCCACCGGCGCTACCGGGGCCAGCTGAACGTCCCGGACGTCTTCACCCGCCTCCTGCTGAGCCTGCTGGAGACGGGGATCGCGCCGGGCAGCTTCTACGCCAAGGTCAACTCCGGCTCCGGCTCTGGCTCCGGCTCTGGCTCTGGCTCTGGCGAAGGGGTTTACGGGCATTTCGACGGGCTCCCCGTGGACTTCAGCGCGCGGGCCGTCGCCGCGCTGGGCGACGCCGCACGGGACGGCTACCGGACCTTCAACGTCGTGAACCCGCACGAGGACGGCATCTCACTCGACACCGTCGTCGACTGGCTGACGGCCGCCGGACACCCGCTGGTCCGCATCGACGACTACGACGAGTGGTTCGACCGCTTCGAGACCGCCCTGCGCGCCCTCCCCGACCGCCGGCGACGGCACTCGCTGCTCCCGCTGCTGGACGCCTTCACCCTGCCGGAGTGGCCCCTGCCCGGCTCCGCCCTTCCGGCGCGCGAATTCCGCGCGGCGGTACGGGCCGCCGCGCTCGGCGACGAGAACGACATCCCCCGCCTGTCACGGGACCTGATCGCCAAGTACGTGGCGGACCTGCGGTCGAAGCACCTGCTGTGACCAGGGCTGGAAGGCCGCGCCGACATGCGTAACGAGCCCTGAGGGCTGACGAACCCCGCCCCACTCACGTACGGAGGTAGGAGGCGCCGTTGAGGTCGAGGACCGTTCCGGAGGACCAGGCGGCCTCCGGAGAGGCGAGGTAGCGCACGGCGGCCGCGACCTCCTCGGGCGTGCCGACCCGCCCGAACGGGCTCTCGCCGCGCAGGCCCTCGCCGTCCTGGCCCGCCAGCTTGGGGGCCTGCCGCTCGGTGGCCACGAAGCCCGGCGCCACGGACGTCACCGCGATGCCGTGCGGCGCCAGCGCGACGGCCATCGACTGGCCGAAGGCGTGCAGCGCGGCCTTGCTCGCGCCGTACGCGGGGAAGTCGGGTTCGCCGCGGAAGGCGCCGCGGGAGCCGATGTTGACGATGCTGCCCGTGGCGGCGCGGTCGATCAGGTGCCGGGCGACGCAGTAGGTGACGTTCGCCGCGCCGAGCAGGTTGACGTCGAGCATGCAGTGCCAGACGCGCTGCCAGTCCTCGTAGGACACCTCGGCCACCGTGTGCCGGGTGGCGTCGGAGGTAGCGATGGCGGCGTTGTTGACGAGGACGTCCACCCCGCCGAGGCGCTCCACGGCTTCGTCGACGATGTCGCGCGCCGCCTGCGGGTCGCCGAGGTCGCCCGCCAGCAGGGTGTGGCCGGAGCCGGGCAGCCGCCGCAGCGTCTCCTCGGCGTCGGCGCGGCCGGACGCGTAGTGCACCCCCACCCGGTCCCCGCACTCGGCGAACGCCAGCGCCACGGCCCGGCCGATCCCGCGCGAGGCCCCGGTGACCAGTACCCGCCTCATCGCGCGAACACCCGCGCCTCGTCGCGGAACGCCTCGGACTCCAGCGCGCTGCCGGCCGGAACGCGCGGCCCGAGGGCGTGCTGAAGAAGCTCCGGGCGGGCGGTGTCGAGGTCGTCCACCGGTACGGCCGGACGGGGGGCGGGGCGCGCGGACATCTGAACACTCCTTCGGTTCGGTGCGCTGACAGCCTTCAACGCTCGATGTTCGAGTGTCAACGTCCGGACATGGCCACCGCCCTGCCCCCTCCGAAGCACAGGGCCTCTTGCCGCTCGCCGGAATGGACAACCGCGAGTCACCAAGAGGCCCTGTTCTAACGCGCGTACAGGTTGCGGATCTATGTGTGTTACTTGCCTGCCAGGGCTTTGTAGAATTTCCCTGTCGGTGAGCCCAGACCGGTGACCGTGTCATAGCCGGGGCGTGATACCAGACCCGCGTCGGCCGACTGCCCGAGAGTGAACAGCTGAGTGTATTTCTCGTGCGTTCGAGAGGTCACCATCTCCGCGGCCAAGGCTTCCTTCTCGTGCGCCCCGCTGGGGTGGTCGGTGACGTCGTGGTAGACCCCCGTCCCCTGTAGAGCGTAGAGAGTCGGATTCGCGAATCCCAGGGATTTGCCGCCTGCCGCTTGGACGGACAGGGCCTCCATACCGGCGATGAGGGGGGAGGACAGGCTCGTGCCTCCGTCGGACTGTTCGCGGTACTCGGGCTTTTGGCCGGTGGCGGATGGGTGTGACACGCCGACGCGGATTCCGGTGTGGAAGTCGCCCACAGCAGCGATGTCGGGCATGGTCCGCATCGGCTTTTTGCCGTCCGGTGAGCTCAGCGCGGCGGGTACGGCCTTGCGCTGGTAGGCGGGCTGGGGGAAAGCAGTACTCACACCGCCGCCCGCGCCGGCCGAGAAGGTTCCGGGCAAAGGCTGAGCCCAGGACTTGCCGTCATCCGCCAGGTTCGAAGCGTCGCTCTCCCAACTGATCTCCCACTCATATTCGTTCTTGGCCCCGATAGCCAGACTCGTCCCGCCGACAGCGGTGGTCCAGGGGCTGGAACTGGGATATTCCAGTTGCGGGGGCCCATGGGAGGAATCGCTGTCGTCGTCGAAACCGCCGCCGTCGCCCGAGGAGAAGTTCGTGCTGATGCCTTCGACGGCGGCCTGTTGGAGGGACTGCTCGGTCGCCTTCACGATCGCCGGGTCCACCGGGTCCTCATCCTGCGGCCGACCGGGCAGAACGCCCTCCACGTAGGAGCTCGTCAGCACATCGGCGAGCCGGTGGTCGACGACGTCGGTCAGCGCGTCCAGCACCGCGTTGCCGGTGACGTCGCCTGTCCCGACATCGAAGGTGACCGCGGCGTCCGGAGCGACCGCGTGCACCGCTTCGAGATCCATCGCCCCTTCGTCGTCACCCAGGGGCTGGGCCGCGCCCGGCGGAAGGCGCAGTGTCAACTGCCCCGGTGCGAAGGGCTTCTCACCGTGGTGAGCGGCGAAGGTGTTGGCGTCCTTCAGGAGGGTGGGAGAGGCCATGGCGGAGAGGATCGCGACCTTGGCGCCCTTGCCGGTGAGCCCGGTCCCCTTGATGCCGTAGGCGCTGCGGATCTGCGCCGGCGTATAGCCGCACGGTTCCCAGGAGACGGTCCGCCCGTAAGCCTTCGGGAGGTTGGCCGCTGGTTTTTCCCCGTAGTACGACGAGCATTTGCTGTCGGTTGTGGAAGGGCCGTTCTTGTGAACACTCGCAGGATGCGCCGACTGCCTCGTGTCCAGCCCGGTTATTCCGAAGACGTCGCCCGCGAGGGAGTGCGGAACGCTGACGGAACGGGCGGGCGCCCGCACCGTACGTCCGTCGACGCGGTACTCGTCGATGCGGGTGCCGAAGGCTGCCTCGATCCGGCTCGTGTTTCCCCGCACGGAAATCGAGTGAGGCCCGCTGACCGTAACCTGCAGACCCGCGGCACGCGCCCACTTCGTGACCCGTTCCACCTGCGCATGGCTGGTCCCATACCGGTCGAGAGTTTGCTGCGCGGTCAGGAAATGCCGGTAGGAAGGACTGTGCGGATCCGAAACCTTTCGAGCATGACGGGCCAGCCCTGCGGGATCCTGACCGGCCAGCAGCATGTTCACTTTGAGAGTCCCGCCCGGGTCCGCATGCCCGAGGTGCTCGGCCGAAGCGGTCCACAGCGGCGTGTTTCCCACCAGTGCCCGCTGATTCGTATCCGTCGCAGCGCCGGCCGTGCCTTCACCCGTCGCCGTAAGGGCCAGCCCGGCAACGGCAGCCAGCGCCAGCCATCTACTCGTCCGCAAAATGAAGTCTCCATCCGGATGTCTCGATCCAAAGGGGGCAACTCGTCGACCGCGCAGTCGACCGCTGCCGCGGCACGCTCCGACCGTAGGCCGCAAATGTCAGAAACATGTCAGGATAGTTTTAGGGGCCGTCCGGCTCCGTCTGCGGCGGTTCCAGCGCCACGTGGCCGGTGCGGGTGCGGAAGTCCGAGCTCACGCGGGTGTGGATATCCGCTGGACAGCACCTGGCGGCGAGACGCTCGAAAATCAGTGGAACAGCGACGCTGCGCGCCATTACCGTGCTGGCGAAGCCAAGCCGTCTAGACAAGGACGTGCCGTTGTACACCCTGTGAGACCTCCCGAGAGCTGATGTGTCGCGCGTCGCGCATGCGCGCCGCGCTCCTTTTCGCTGCGGACTTCTCACTGAAATCGGTGTACTTCTTTGCTCAATAGCTGGGTGGTCATGCCCACCTGCCTGCCGACCGTTCTCCGCCATTGCCACGCGTGCGCGTCCGAGCGCTTCCGGGCAAACGGCAAATTTCGCGTCAACGCCAACCACAAGCTCCTCGACGCCTGGCTCCTCGTGCTCTGTACCGCTTGCGGGGACACGGTGAAGCTCACGGTCCTGGAGCGGATGACCGTGCGTTCCGTACGACCTGAGCTGCTGGATCGGATGCATGACAACGACCCTGGTCTGGCAGCTGAGTTGCTCCGGAATCCGGTCGTGCGGCGCCGTAATCGCATCGCCCTCGACTGGGACGACGCCTGGCGCCTCGACACCGGCGGATCGGATCACCTGGACCGCGAGGTGATCGACGTCTCGGTCCGCTTCGCCGCACGGATACCCGTCCGGCCGGTGCGGCTGATCGCTGAAGGCTGCGGTCTTTCGCGGGCCGAGGTCGAGAGACTGATCACGGAAGGGAAACTCGTTTCGGCGGTCCGGCTGAGCGGCAAGCTCTCCGGCGACTTCACCTTCACGCTCAAGCGCTGAGCCTTTTTCGGGACTGGGGGCCTGTCCGGCGAGATCCGCCGGACAGGCCCCTGGTCGCTCAGCGGGGCCTGAGTCCGTCGACGACGATGTCCAGCATGCGGTTCAGCTGGGGGCGCTGCTCGGGTGCGCCGGCCACGGAGAGCAGACCGGCGAGGATGCCGCCTACCTCGACCGGGTCGATGTCGCCGCGCAGTTCTCCTGCCGCGGCGCCGGCTTCGAGCACCATCGCCAGGACCTGCTGGACCTCGTCGCAGACCGGTCCGGTGCCGAAGCGGCCGGAAGCGCTCATGGCGACCAGGGCCTCGCAGATGCCGCGTCGTTCACCGGCCCAGTCGGCGAATCGGAGCATCCACGCGTGGAGGGCCTGCGCGGGCGGCTTGGCGGCCAGCAGGGTGCGCGCGTCTTCGTGCAAGGGCCGGATCTGGTCCCGGTAGACCTCTTCGACCAGGTCCTCTCGGGTGGGGAAGTGCCGGTACAGGGTGGCGTTCCCCACCCCCGCGCGTTTGGCGATCGCGTCCAGCGAGATCGCGCGTCCGGACGCGAAGACCTCGGCGGCCGTGGCGATCAGCTGCTCGCGGTTGCGCTGCGCGTCGGCGCGCAGGGGGCTGCGTGGAGGTGTCATGACCTTCGCGATCGTGAGTGGCGGATGAGGCTCGGGAACGATTCGGGGAAGTCCCCGGTTCAGTGTACGGTGAGGAAACCGGGGAGTTCCCCGATTACGGGCTCACCCATCGCTTCCGTGACCGACGGGCGCGTGCGCTCCGATACCAGCGCCCTGATGTCAGCGCTGTCGGCGCGGTTGGGATCGCTGGACCTGCTGCCCTCGCTCGCGCTCGAACGCCACGAACCGCATCCCGCAGGAGAACACGATGACACTCACTCTCGACACCTACCGGCTGCTGGGCCGTTCCGGACTCCGGGTCTCACCGCTGGCGCTGGGCACGGCGACCTTCGGCACCGAGTGGGGCTGGGGCGCCGAGCGCGACGAGGCGCGCAAGCTCTTCGACCGCTACACCGAGCTCGGCGGCAACTTCTTCGACACCGCCAGCACTTACACCAACGGCAGCTCCGAGCGGCTGCTCGGCGAATTCGCCCGCGCCAACCGCGACAAGATGGTGCTGGCGACGAAGTACTCGACGCTGCGCCGGCCCGGTGACCCGAATTCCGGGGGTACCCACCGCAAGAGCATGCTGGCGTCGGTGGAGGCCAGTCTGCGGCAGCTGAACACCGACTACATCGATCTGCTCTACGTAAACGTATGGGACTTCAGGACGCCGGTGGAGGAGATCCTGCGGGGTCTGGACGACCTGGTGAGGCAGGGCAAGGTGCTGTACGTGGCGGTCTCCAGCGCCCCGGCCTGGCAGGTGTCGCGCATGCAGGCGATCGCCGACCTGCGCGGCTGGTCGCCGCTGGTCGCCCTGGAGACCGAGTACAGCCTGATCGAGCGCACCGCGGAGCGTGACCTGATCCCGATGGCACGCGAGATGGGACTCGGCGTGGTCCCCTTCTCCCCGTTGGGCGGCGGGGTGCTCACCGGCAAGTACAGCCGGGAGGACCAGAACCAGGCGGGCTCCGTCGTCGGCGAAACCGCCGGCGACCGCAAGAGCCTCAACATAGCCCTGGGTTGGGTCACCGACCGCAGCCTCGCCATCGCCGACGTGGTGAAGGAGGTGGCCTCGGAGCTGGGCCGCACACCCGCCCAGGTCGCACTGGCCTGGGCCCTGAACGCCCCGGGCGTGACGGCGCCCATCATCGGCGCCCGCACCGTCGCGCAGCTGGAGGACAACCTGGGCGCCCTGCGGGTCGACCTCGCTCCTTCCCAGCTGGCCCGCCTCGACGAGGCCGGCGCCATCGACCTCGGCAATCCGCACGGCGTGCTCGCCAGCGATCACATCCGCACGGTCACCACAGGCGACATGAAGATCGAAACCCGCGGCTGATGTGCTTCATGAGCGACGGCGTCCAGATATGTCGACATGTTTTCGATGACGGATCGGAGCAACCTCGGTAGGGGTAGGTACAGCGACGAGAATGCGGTGATCACGGGCGGCAGCAGCGGCATGGGGGCTCGCGCCGGCGGAGCTGCTGGTGCAAGGCGGAGCTCGCGTGGTGATCACCTGCCGTGTAAAGAGCGAGCTCGGCTCGATATGAAGCGCGCTACGGCACCGTCGAAGAGTTCGCCGAGGCGGCCGCATTCCTCGCCTTCGATGCCACGTACACCACCGGCATCGAGTTGTGCCGTGAACGGCGGCGAAACCTTTGGTGCCGCTACCGCCCCGTGGTCTCCCAAGCGGCCTCGATCATGCGGAAGATCTCGTCCACCGCCGCGTCCGGGTCGGCCGCCTCGCGCGCCAGCGCGTGCGCGTCGACCACGAACCGGGCGACGGCGCGACAGGCCGTCGTGGTGCGGGGCGGTTCGAGGTCGGCGGCGATGGCTGTGGCCAGCGACTCCGCGTGCCGCAGCTTCATCGACTCCTCGTACTGCCGCAGGTCGGGGGATTTGTCGATCATGTCCCAGAGCGGGGCGGCGCTCTCCGCCGCGCAGTGCCGGACCATGGCGCGCATCTCGCGGTGCAGCGCGGGGATGAGCGGTTCGTGCGGGGCCCGGTCCGTGACGGCCCGGGCGAGGCGGTGCTCGAAGTTCTCGTCCTGCTCGAAGACCAGGGCCTCTTTCGAGGCGAAGTGCGAGAAGACCGTGGTGACGGCCACATCCGCCTCGGCGGCGACGTCGCGGATGCCCACCGCGTCGTAACCCTGTTCCAGGAAGAGCCGCAAGGCGGTGTCGGCGATCTTCTGGCGGGTCGCGGCCTTCTTGCGCTCGCGGCGTCCGGTCGGTTCGGTCCGCGCTGGTGGCGTGGTGGGCGCGCTGGGCACAGTCATGGACTCAGGCTATCAGGTACGAAACGACAACTGTTTTTTAAAGCTAACCGTTAGTGTTACGGTCGGCGGCATGAGGAAAGTAACTTTCGCCGAGTTCGGCGGTCCGGACGTTCTGCAGCTCATCGACGCCGAGGAGCCCCACGCGGGCCCCGGCCAGGTACGAATCGCCGTGCGGGCGGCGGGTGTGAACCCCGTGGACTGGAGGCTCCGGGAGGGCCAGGTCCTGGGTGCCCACCCGGTCCAACTGCCCTCCGGCGTCGGGCAGGACGCGGCCGGGGTGGTGGACGAGGTCGGTGAGGGCGTCGAAGGCGTTGAGGCCGGCGACCGCGTGTTCGGAGAGGGGGCGAGCACGTACGCCGAGTTCTCGGTGCTGTCGGCCTGGGCCCGGATGCCGGAGGGGCTGAGCTTCGAGGAGGCGGCCGGGTACCCCTCCGTGGTGGAGACCGCGCTGCGCATCATCGCCCAGACCGGGGTGCGGCCCGGCCAGACGCTGCTGGTCAGCGGCGCGTCCGGGGGAGTGGGGTCGGCGGTGCTGCAGATCGCCCGCGAGCGCGGCATCGCGATCATCGGCACGGCCGGCGCCGCGAACCAGGACTATCTGCGGAGCCTGGGCGCGGTCGCCACGACGTACGGGGAGGGCTGGACCGAGCGCGTACGGCAGCTCGGCGACGTCGACGCGGCCCTCGACCTGGCCGGTTCCGGTGTGATCCGCGAACTCGTCGAGCTGACCGGGGACCCGGAGAAGGTGATCACCATCGCCGACCTCGGCGCGCCGGACCTCGGCGTCCGGTTCTCCGGCGTGGCCGGCAGCGTGCCGGACGCGCTCACCGAGGCCGCCGACCTCATCTCGCGGGGCAAGCTCCACATCCCGGTCGAGAAGTCGTACGCGCTCGCCGACGCCGCGGCGGCGCACGCCGACAGCCAGGCCGGCCACACGCGCGGGCGCCGGGTCATCGTGATCTGAGCAGGCGCCCCGCGGCACGGGCCGGAACGGGCTGTACCCCTCCCTGACCGGTACGGATCACCGCAGTTCAGCCGCCTGCTCCCGGAGCGCGGCGACCGCCGCCCCGGTCTCCGCGGAGCGCTGTTCCTTGGTCACGGCGAGGGTCGCGCGCCCCTGCCAGTGGCGGTCCTCGACCCGGACGACGCGCACGTCGGCCGGGGCGGAGGGGACGGCCATGCCCGGCAGGAGGCAGACCCCCAGGCCGGCGGCCACCATCCCCAGGCGTGTGGACCATGCGCGCGCCTGATGGGCGATGGCGGGCTGGACGAGGGTGGGCCAGGCCCCGTACGACGGGCTGCCATCGGCGGTGCTCTCGACGATCCAGTTCTCGTGGCGCAGTTCGTCGGCCCGTACCAGCGACCGCGTGGCCAAGGGGTGGCGCCGGGGGAGTGCGACGCGTAGATCGTCTTCCAGCAGCGTCTCCTGGCGCAGCCCGTCGAGGTCGTGCTCCTGGGGTCCGGCGCACACCCCCACGACGGCGATGTCCAGCCGGTTCGAACGCAGCCGGCGCAGCAGGCCGGGGGTCGAGTCCTCGACGAAGTCGACGGTCAGGCGCGGGTGTTCGGCCGCCAGGCGCGCGAGGGCGCGGGGGACCAGGGACGCGGCCGCGGCGGGGATCGCGCCGAAGGTGACGCGGCCCGTGACGTGCCGGCGCAGCGCGCCGACCTCGCGGACGGCGGCGTCGAGGCTCGACAGGACGTCGGCCGCGTGCCGCGCGAAAGCCACACCGGCTTCCGTCGGCGTCACTCCGCGCGCCTTCCGCTCGAACAGGGCCGCGCCCACGGCGGATTCGACGACCTTCACCTGACGGGATACGGCCGACTGCGTGTAGCCGAGGGACGCCGCCGCCTCGCTGAAGGAACCCGTCGCGGCGACTTCGCGTACGACCCGTAGTCCCACGAGAGTCACATCCGTCATGCCTTCACCCTACAACCGTGGTATTCCCATTACGCATATCAGAGGTTCCGGACCATCATTTGTGCGCGCATCTGCGGTCATGCACGCTGGATCGCGCACACCGGCCATTCATCCCCGGAATTCGGAGGCGACGTAATGAGCGAATCGCACGTGATGAGCGAAGCGCACGTGATGGACGAGGCGCACCTGATGGAGGACGACGCGCACGTCATGGACGACGCGCGGAAGAAGGAAGTCGTCGAACACTTCCTGGGCCTCTACGCCAAGGGACGCTGGGGAGCCGCCGACAATACGGAACCGCTGGAACAGCTCCTGGACTGCCTCACCGACGACGTCGAATGGTGGATGAGCGGCGCCCCCGGAGACGGCCGCGTCACCAAAGGACAATTCCGCGCCATGCTCCGGCCGCTCGACTCGATCACGGACGGCCCGCTGGTCATCACGCCCACCGCGTGGACCATTCAAGGCGACCGGGTCGCCGTGGAGGCGTACTCCACGATGGAACTGAAGAACGCACGGGATTACCGCAACCACTATCACTTCCTTTTCGAACTCAGCGACGGAAAGATCAGCAAGTACCACGAGCACCACGACACCGCGCACGTGAACAGCACCATGTGGGCGACGGACTGAGAGCGCGTCGGGAGTACGAGCCTTTTTCGGCGTTCCCGACGGCGGCGGACCGGCCCGGTCGCCGGTGTCCGAAACTCCGTGCTGAGCGCTGCCTTCCGCTACCGCGCCGGTGACAGGCGGTGGGGGCGCTGCGAGAGTGGCGCGCAAGGAACCCCGCGGGACCCGACCGGTCCCCGCCCCGCGTACCGGTGTCCGTCACCGCGACGCGCCGGACGCCTTCCAGTACGTCGGCCAGTACCTCGTCCAGTACGTCTTCCAGCACGTATCGCCTTAGCCCCCGCCCGCGACGCGCGGGGCGGCGGGCCGGAGAGGAACACGATGGGTTCGTGGAAGTGGAACGACCAGCAGCGGCCCACGGCCGCGATCGGCGTCCGGGCCACGATGGGCGCCGTCACGATGAAGGACGACCCGCAGGCCGCTCAGCGCCCGTACGTCTTCGTACGGGGCCTCGACTCGCGGCTGTACGTGAACTGGTGGGACGGCAAGGCGTGGCACTGGAGCGACCAGGGCACGCCCGCCGGGCGCACGGTCATCGAGAAGGTCGGCGCGGTCACGGTGCAGGACAGCCCGACGTCGGCGCAGCGCCCGTACGCGTTCGTGCTCACCGACGACTCCAAGCTCCACGTGAACTGGTGGGACGGTTCCAAGTGGAATTGGAGCGACCAGGGCGCGCCCGCCGGCCGCCAGGTCCGCGAGGGCGTCGGGGTCGTCACGGTCCAGGACAGCCCGACGTCGGCGCAGCGCCCGTACGTGTTCGTCCTCACCGACGACTTCCGGATGCACGTGAACTGGTGGGACGGCTCCAAGTGGAACTGGAGCGACCAGGGCGCGCCGCCGAACCGCACGATCTCCCGCGCGATCGGCGTCACCACGATGCGCGACAACCCGAACGCCTTCACCCGCCCGTACGCCTTCGTCATCACCGATGACTCGCGGGTGTGGGTCAACTGGTGGGACGGCTCCAAGTGGAACTGGAGCGACCAGGGCGCGCCGTCCGGCCAGCCGGTCAAGAAGGGCGCGGGCGTCGTCAGCGTCCAGAACGACCCGCAGGCGGCCGAGCGGCCGTACGTCTTCGTGCAGGGCTACGACTCGAAGCTGTACGTGAACTGGTGGAACGGCACGAAGTGGAGCTGGAGCGACCAGGGTGCGCCCAGCGGGCGGCTCATCCTCGACTCCGTCGGCGCGGTCACGATGAAGGACGGCCCGAGCGCCTTCACCCGCCCCTACGTCTTCGTCATCGGCGACGACTCCAAGCTGTACGTGAACTGGTGGGACGGCAAGGCATGGCACTGGGCGGCGCAGGGCACGCCGCCCGGACGCGTCGTCGAGCGCGCCGGTGAGGCCATCACCGTCCAGGACACCGCGAACGCGGCGCAGCGCCCGTACGCCTTCGTCCTCGCCGACCACTCCGACCTGTGGGTCGACTGGTGGTCCCTGCCGTAGCCGGCGCCGGGGGAGCAGCGCTTCCCACGGGGTTTCGTACGGACCGTCGCCGGGCTTGAGTACGCGTGTACTCAAGCCCGGCGACGTGCGTACGCCCATCTCCTCGTCCCCCCACAGCCGTCCCGAAGTCACCCCCTGTCAATTCCGTTGCGCACGCCACACGGTTAGCGTGCTGGGGCCCCCAATTTGAGGAGTTGCCCCGTGACCTCACTCACGCGCCGTGCCTTCGTCGGTACCTCCACCGCGGCCGCTGCCGCCGGACTGATCGGAGCGGCCGGTACGGCCGCCGAGGCGGCGGGTACGGATGAGAGCGCCGCCGCGGCGGTGGAAGAAAGCGGCGGGATCGGCGAGATCAAGCACATCGTCGTGCTCATGCAGGAGAACCGGAGCTTCGACCACTACTTCGGCTCCCTGCGCGGCGTCCGCGGCTTCGACGACCGGCAAGGGCTCGTCTTCCCCGACGGGTCCACCGTGCTGCGCCAGCCCGACTCAGGGCGCAAGGACGGCGGCTATCTGCTCCCGTACCGGATGGACACCACCCGCTTCAACGCGCAGAACGCCAACGGGCTCCCGCACGACTGGAAGACCAGCCACGACGCGATCAACCACGGCGCCATGAACCAGTGGATATCCGCCAAGGGCGAGCGCTGCATGGGCTACTTCACCCGCGAGGACATCCCGTACCAGTACGCGCTCGCCGACGCCTTCACCGTCGCCGACCACTACTTCGCCTCCCTGGCCGGCCCCACCGACCCCAACCGCCTCTACCTGTGGAGCGGCACCGCCGGGCCCGGCACCGACGGCACCACCGGGCCGTTCACCGACAACAGCGTCGTCACCGAGAACCCCGTCGCCGACTGGACGACCTACGCCGAGCGGCTTCAGAAGGCCGGCGTGAGCTGGCGCGTCTACCACAACCCGGGCATGGACGAGCGGTACGGCGACTACGACTGCAACGGGCTCTCGTACTTCAAGCAGTTCCACGCCTTCGCGAAGGACGACCCGCGCTACGTCAACGCCATGACCAAGTTCGACCTGTCCGCCTTCGACCGGCACTGCAAGGACGGCACCCTGCCGACCGTCTCCTGGCTCGTGTCCCCCTACCTCTTCTGCGAGCACCCGGCCGCCAGCCCCGACTACGGCGCGGACTACGTCAACACCGCCCTCCAGTCCCTCTTCGGCAACCCCGAGGTCTGGAAGCACACCGCCTTCCTCGTCATGTACGACGAGAACGACGGCTACTTCGACCACGTCGTGCCGCCCACCGCGCCCGCCGGGACCCCCGGCGAGTTCGCCGAGGGCCAGCCGATCGGGCTGGGCAACCGGGTGCCGCTGTGGGTCGTCTCGCCCTGGTCGCGCGGCGGCTGGACCAACTCGCAGGTCTTCGACCACACCTCGGTGCTGCGGCTGATGGAGCGCGTCACGGGCGTGCGCGAGCCGAACATCACCGACTGGCGGCGCGCGGTCTGCGGCGACCTCACCAGCTGCTTCGACTTCTCCGCCCCCGACTACTCCATCCCGCGCCTCCCCGACACCAAGGAGCTGGTCCGCAAGGCCGACCAGAGCAAGAAGCTGCCGCCGGTCAAGCTCCCCGGCAACGGTCAGCAGACCACGCCCGTACAGGAGCCGGGCACCCGCCCGCACCGCCCGCTGCCCTACCGGCCGGACGCGAAGACCACCGTGGACGCCCGTACGGGCAAGGTCACCTGCACCATGGGCAACCAGGGCGCGGCGGCCTTCCACTACACCGTCTTCCCCAACGCCCACCTGCCGTTCGCCGGCGCCCCGTTCACGGTCGCGCCCGGCGCGACGGCCGTCTACGAGTGGGACACGGCCAAGACGGGCGGCGCGTACGACTTCACGGTGTACGGCGCCGACGGGTTCGTACGGCGGTTCAAGGGCGCGGCGAAGGACACGGCGCGGGCGACCGCGACGGCGGAGCGGCACACCGTCCGGCTGACGCTCGGGCACACGCGGGGCGAGGAGGCGCACTTCACGCTGGAGCCCGGCGGCCACGGCGGCAAGGGCCGCACCGTCGAGGTCCAGGCCGGCCGCCCCGCCCACGTGGACTGGCCGACGGAGGACGGGCGCTACGACGTGACCGTGACCGGCGCGGACGGGTTCGTACGGCGCTGGGCCGGCACGGTCTACCAGGACTGAGCCACGGGGGAGGGGCCGTCGGGAAGGCCCCTCCCCGCCCCGGCCTCAGTTCGTGATGTCGCCGTACCCGCTGATGTCCCGCGGGTCGCGCGCCCCCGGGCCGATGTAGCGCGCCGAGGGCCGCACCAGCCGCCCCGTGCGCTTCTGCTCCAGGATGTGCGCGCTCCACCCGGCCGTACGGGCGCATGTGAACATCGACGTGAACATGTGCGCCGGCACCTCCGCGAAGTCCAGCACGATCGCCGCCCAGAACTCCACGTTGGTGGCCAGCACCCGGTCCGGGCGGCGGTTGTGCAGCTCCTCCAGCGCGGCCTTCTCCAGCGCCTGCGCCACCTCGAAGCGCGGCGCGGCCAGCTCCTTCGCCGTGCGGCGCAGCACCCGCGCGCGGGGGTCCTCGGCGCGGTAGACGCGGTGGCCGAAGCCCATGAGCCGGTCGCCGCGGTCCAGCGCCCGCTTGACGTACGCGGTCGCGTCGCCGGTCCGCTCGATCTCCTCGATCATGCCGAGGACGCGGGACGGCGCGCCGCCGTGCAGCGGCCCGGACATGGCGCCGACCGCCCCGGAGAGGGCGGCGGCGACGTCGGAGCCGGTGGAGGCGATGACGCGGGCGGTGAACGTGGAGGCGTTCATGCCGTGTTCGGCGGCGGACGTCCAGTACGCGTCGACGGCCTTGACGTGCCGGGGGTCGGGGTCACCGCGCCACCGCTTCATGAAGCGCTCGACGACGGTCTGCGCCGTGTCGATCTCCTTCTGCGGCACCATCGGCAGCCCCTGGCCGCGCGCCGACTGGGCCACGTACGACAGCGCCATCACGGCGGCGCGCGCGAGGTCGTCGCGGGCGGTGGCCTCGTCGATGTCGAGCAGCGGGCGCAGGCCCCAGACGGGCGCGAGCATCGCGAGCGCGGACTGCACGTCGACCCGGATGTCACCGGAGTGCACCGGGATGGGGAACGGCTCGGCGGGCGGCAGGCCGGGGTCGAAGGCGCCGTCCACCAGCAGCCCCCACACGTTCCCGAAGGACACGTGGCCCACCAGGTCTTCGATGTCGACGCCTCGGTAGCGGAGGGAGCCGCCTTCCTTGTCGGGCTCGGCGATCTCCGTTTCGAACGCGACGACTCCCTCTAGTCCGGGTACGAAGTCGGACATCAGGCGGCTCCTCGTGATCTGTTCGACAGGCGGTTTTTGACCAAAATGTCAGAATCTGGGTGAAGATGTGGCGTCACCGTGCGGCGACCGGCGTGCTGGTGTCGTAGCGGGTCCGCGGCTGCGTGGCGCGGCTCGCGGCCCGTGGTGCTCTTCCCGGTCATGCCCCGCGCGGCGGGTGGTCACCCAAGTGGGCGGGGACTGGTTCGGTCCGGGCGCGGCAACCGCTGCCGACCGCCCGGCACGCGGCTCCGGGCTGCGATTTTGGCGGCTCCGCGACGCACGGGGAAGAGTGATGTGCGGCACACCGGGCGATTGGGGCGGGTGAGGGTTACGGGGCGGCGCGCACGGGCAGGCTGCGCCGCGCACGCCGGGGCGGCCGCGCCTTCCGCGCCTGCCGGGCCCCTCGGGGCCTCCGGGTCCGTCGCGTCCTTCGCGCTCTTCGGGTCTTCCGGGGTCGCCACGGCCGCCGGAGCCGCCGATGCTGCAAGATGAGCGCGTGCCCGAAGCTGACGAACTCGACCCGGCCGCCATGCGCGTGCACTACCGCTCCCGCGGCCTCGCGGAGGCCGACCTGGCCCCCGGCCCGTACGAGCAGTTCCGCCGCTGGTTCGCCCAGGCCGCCGCCGGCGGGCTGTACGAGCCCAACGCCATGGTCGTCTCCACCGCCGACGCCGCCGGCCGGCCCAGCTCCCGTACGGTCCTGCTCAAGGGGTACGACGAGCGCGGCTTCGTCTTCTACACCAACTACACGTCCCGCAAGGCGGCCGAACTCGCCGCGAACCCGCACGTCTCGCTGCTCTTCCCCTGGCACTCCATCGCCCGCCAGGTCATCGTCACCGGCACCGCCGAGCGCGTCGGCCGCGACGAGACCGCCGCCTACTTCCGCACCCGCCCGTACGGCTCCCAGCTCGGCGCCTGGGCCAGCGACCAGTCCGCGGTCGTCGCGGACCGCTCACAACTCGACGCCTCCTACGCGGAGTCGGCCGCGCGCTACCCCGAGGGCGGGCAGGTGCCGGTGCCGCCGGGCTGGGGCGGCTTCCGGGTGCGCGCGGAGGCGGTGGAGTTCTGGCAGGGCCGCGAGAACCGGCTGCACGACCGGCTGCGGTACGTGCGCGAGGGGGAGTCGGGGGAGTGGAGGGTGGAGCGCCTGTGGCCGTGAGCGCGGAGGGGCGCCCCGGTCCGTACGGCCGGTGAAACGCAGGCGACCCGCGGGCCTCGGTCCCTCCGGAGAGGGAGCCGGCCGGACAAACCGGCGGCCCGCGGGTCGGGTGACTGCTGTGGATTGAGCCGACTACGCGCCGGCCCCGCACGGAGTGCGACGACGGGCCGTCAGCCCGCAGCCACCTCGCTTGTCCGGGATGAAATCACTTCCCGATCACCTCCTTTCGGCGTTAGCGGCACTCTAGGAGGCGGCTGTCGCGGGGCTCAACCGATTTTTCGAGCCGCCTGTACGAGCCGCCTGCGCGGCCCCGGCGCGGCCGGCCGCCGTCGCGCCCCTGGCGACGTGCGGTGCGCCCCTGGAGACGCGTGGTGCACCCCTCGCGGCCGAATTTCCCGGAGGCAACGATTTCGCCGAACCGGGTGTGGCGCGCGTCACGTTCGAGTTCAATATCCTCTTGTGCAGTACGCCCAAGCAGGGGGGTCGCCCAATGACTGCTTCGCAGCGTTCAGACGCATCGCACGACACACCGCACGACACACCGCCGTCCGGCCCGTCGCCCTCCGGCGCGGGTGACGGCTCCGGGCTGCTCGCCGCGCTGCTCGACGGGATGGACGCCGCGCTCTGCGCCTTCGACGCCGACGGCGTCATCACCCACTGGAACCGCGAGGCCGAGCGCATCCTCGGCTGGACGGCGCACGAGGCCGTCGGCCGCCGGGGGCTCACCGGGTGGGCCGTACGGGCGGCGGACGCCGAGGAGGTGGAGGCGCGGCTGCTGGGCGCGATGAAGACGCCGGGGCGCCATGTGCACGAGTTCGCGCTGGTGACGAAGGACGGCGGGCGGGTCCTGGTCCGTACGCAGTCCTCCGCGGTGCCGGGCGCGGACGGCGGGCCGGCCGGGGTCTACTGCGCGTTCAGCGAGGTGCACGCGCAGATCGACCTGGAGCGGTCGATCGCGCTCAGCGAGGCGCTGTTCGAGGACGCGTCGTGGGGCGTGGTCCTGGTCGACGTCGACCTGCGCCCCGCGGTCGTCAACGAACACGCCGCGGCGGCCCTGGGCGCGTCCGGCTCGGGACTGCTCGGCCGCCCCCTGGGCGAGCTGCTGGAACAGGGCGTCGAGGAACTGGAGGGCGCGCTCCAGCACGTGCTGTCCGAGGGCGCGCCCCTCGCGCCGACCGAGCTGTGGGTGACGCTGCGCGGCGGCGAAGGGCAGCGGCCCGAGCGCCGCTGCTGGCGCAGCGGCTTCCTCCGGCTCGCCTCGCCGCTTGCCGAGGAGCCGGTGCCGCTGGGCGTCGCGTGGCTGTTCCTGGACGTCACGGAGGAGCGCCTGGCCGAACAGCAGGGCGCGCGGCTGCGGTTCCGCGCCAGTCAGCTGCACCGGGCGGGGCGGGCGGTCGCGGAGTGCGAGGACCCGATGGAGGCGGCGACGCTCCAGCTCGACTTCGCGCTCGCGGGGTTCGCGGACCACGCGCTGATCGACGTGCTGACGGTGCCCGTGGCGCTGGCGGAACCGCCCGTCCGGCTCGTACGGGCGGCGCTGACGCCCGCGGGCGCGCCGGGGCCGCAGCCGCCGACGGCCCCCTGCGACATCCCGGTCGGCTACCCGGACGGCCACCCGGCGCTGCTGGCGGTGGAGCGCTGCGGCTCGGTGCGCTCCAGCGCGTCGGGCGACTCCGACGCGGCCGCCGCGCTGTGGGCGGCGGCCCGCAAATGGCCGGACGGCACGGCGCACGCCCTAAGCGTCGTGCTGCGCAGCAGGGGCCGCACGCTGGGCGCCGCCACCTTCCTGCGCGGCCCGTCCCGCCGCCCGTTCGACCGCGTGGACGCCACGTACGCGGAGGACGTGGCGGCCCGCGTCGCCGCGTCGGTGGACCTGGCGGCGGTGGTACGGGCGTGAGGACGGGCTACGGGCGCGGGCCCTGGTCCGTAGCCCGGTGGCGGTAGAAGATCCGGTCGCCGTACTCCGTCATGATCCGGCCGTTCCACTCATGGCCGCCGTCGACGTTGCCGGAGCGGAGCATCGGCGGGTCGATGCCGCGGGCGGCGAGGTTACCGGCGGCCGCGGCCATGACGGCCTGCATCAGGGCGCTGGTGACGACGGTGGAGGCGGGGGCGAAGGGGGCGCTGATGCCCTCGGCGGTGAGTTCGGCGTCCCCGAGCGCGATCTTGGTGTCGATGACGAGGTCGCAGTGGTCCTTGAGGTACGTGCCGGAGACGTGCCGGGACCTGGTCTCGGCGGCGTACGCGACCGACGTCACCCCGACGACCTTCAGGCCGAGGGCGCGGGCGTTGAGGGCCATCTCCACGGGCAGGGAGTTGCGGCCGGAGAGGGAGATGACGACGAGGACGTCGCCGGGGCGCGCGGGGCTGGTGTCGAGGACGGCCCCGGCGAGCCCGTCGACGCGCTCCAGGGCGCTGCCGAGGGTGGCGGGCATGACGTTGACGCCGACGACGCCCGGCACGGCGAGCAGGTTCATGAGGGCGAGGCCGCCGGCCCGGTAGACGACGTCCTGGGCGGGGAGCGAGGAGTGGCCGGCGCCGAAGACGAAGAGCCGGCCGCCGTCGGCGACGGTGTCCGCGAGGAGCTCGCCGGCGGCGGCGATGGGCCCGGCCTCCTCGTCGCGCACCCTCGCCAGCAGCTCGATCGCGGCGTCGAGGAACCGGCCGCCGAGCGCGGCCCCGGCCGGCCCGGACGCGTCGGAACTGTCGGAGCCGTTCGCCGCGGCACGCGTGGCAGCACTCATCGCAGCAGGAGCCTTTCCGTCGGTGCGTACTCTGGTGGCGCGGATCACGTTGCGGTCTGGACCAGCGCCCTGTCAATACAGCCCGCGGCCTGGCGCCGGAGCACGCCCGTGATGCCGCTGTGACGCCCCCATGGCCTCGGTGCCGTCGTGCGCGGCCGGCGAACGGCGCCGTTGTCAGTGGGATGCGTCAGAATTGAGTTCAGGGCCACCGCACGACGGATCGAGGGACACCCATGTCCGGACTGATCGACACTACGGAGATGTATCTCCGCACCATCCTTGAGCTGGAGGAGGAGGGTGTGGTCCCGATGCGCGCCCGAATCGCGGAACGGCTCGACCAGAGCGGCCCGACGGTCAGCCAGACGGTCGCGCGCATGGAGCGCGACGGCCTGGTCACGGTCGCCGGGGACCGCCACCTGGAGCTGACGGAGGAGGGCCGGCGGCTGGCGACGCGCGTGATGCGCAAGCACCGGCTCGCCGAGTGTCTGCTCGTCGACGTGATCGGGCTGGAGTGGGAGCAGGTGCACGCGGAGGCGTGCCGCTGGGAGCACGTGATGAGCGAGGCGGTGGAGCGGCGCGTGCTGGAGCTGCTGCGCCATCCCACGGAGTCGCCGTACGGCAACCCCATCCCGGGCCTGGAGGAGCTGGGCGAGAAGGCCGAGGCCGACCCGTTCCTCAACGACGGCATGGTCAGCCTCATGGAGCTGGAGCCGGGCGCGGGCGGCAAGACCGTGGTGGTGCGGCGGATCGGCGAGCCCATCCAGATGGACGCGCAGCTGATGTACACGCTGCGCCGCGCCGGGGTGCAGCCGGGCGCGGTGGTGAGCGTGACGGAGTCGGCCGGCGGGGTGCTGGTGGGCAGCAGCGGCGAGGCGGCGGAGCTGGAGGCGGACATCGCCTCGCATGTCTTCGTGGCCAAGCGCTGACGCGGTCTCCCGGCTCTGCCGGGCGCCTTCGCGGCGGGCGCCGATGCGCGCGGCCGCGGGGGCGCTGTGCTGTGCCGCGGGGCGGGGCGCGGCGTCGCCCGTGCCGTCGGCGTCGCCGGGAACCCGCCTCGTGCCCGTCGTGAATTCGGGCCGTGACGTGCGCCAATTCCCTTGAGCCGAACCGGAGTTGTCGGAATCGGCGCGGGCGGGCCGCAGGCATGCCACGCTGTCGCTCAGCAGGTGCGCGCACGTGCCGTGTGCGATTGACCTGAGCTGGGGGCTGACGTGGGCGGCGCTCTGACAGCCAGGGCCCCGGCGCCTCAGGCTGCCGGGGCCCCGCCTCCCCATGCTCCCCCGAGGCGACCCGGAGCCCCGAGCTCCCAAGGTCTCCCCTCGCGGACCCTCATCCCCGAGCGGTCCGCCTCCCGGACGATGTCTCCCCTGAGCGGCGGCGGCCAACCCTGGCCCGTCGTCACTCGAACGAGGGGTGTTGCTCGGCATAACGGTGTATTCGAATGAAGGTTCGATAGTGTGGGGCTGTTCGTGGTTGGAGCTGCCCGGGGGATGGATGGGGGTGCCAGGACTGATGGCGCGGCGTATCGACGTGACAGGGGCGGGCGATGTGCGCCTCGCGGCCTGGGAATTCGCCGACCTGCCCAAGGCGGGCGGCCGGGACGGGGAGGGCGGCCGCTCCTCGGTGCTGTTACTGCACGGCCTGATGGGGCGCGCCTCGCACTGGGCGGAGACGGCGCGCTGGCTGGCGACGCGGTACCGCGCGGTCGCCCTCGACCAGCGCGGGCACGGCCGCAGCGAGAAGCCGTCGGACGGCCCGTACACTCGCGACGCGTACGTATCCGACGTGGAGGCGACCGTCGAGCAGCTCGGGCTCGCGCCGGTCGTCCTCGTCGGCCACTCGATGGGCGCGCTCACCGCCTGGCAGTTCGCGGCCCGCCGCCCCGATCTCGTACGGGCCCTGGTCATCAGCGACATGCGGGCCTCGGCGCTCGGCCCGGCCTCGCAGAAGGAGTGGGCCGCCTGGTTCAAGTCCTGGCCGGTGCCGTTCGCGACGCTCGCGGACGTACGGAAGTGGTTCGGCGAGGACGATCCGACGCTGGAGCGGCCCAAGCCGGCGCGGGGCGACTTCTACGCCGAGGTGATGTCCGAGCGCGCGGACGGCTGGCGGCCGGTCTTCTCCCGCCGCCAGATGCTGGCCTCCCGCGTGACCTGGGTCCGCGACGCGCACTGGGACGACCTCGCCCTGGTCGAGTGCCCCACCCTCGTCGTCCGCGGCCTCGACGGCGAGCTGGGTCGGGCCGAGGCCCAGGAAATGGTCCGCGTCCTCCCCCGGGGCCAGTACGCGGAGGTCCCGGACGCCGGACACTTCGTCCACTACGACAGCCCGGAGGGCTGGCGCCAGGTGGTCGACCCGTTCCTCGCCGCGGTCGCGCCGACCTGACGGGCGCGGACGGCTGCCGGGATCACAGGGGCCAGGGGGTGACCTGCGTGATGTACAGGCGTTCCTGGCGGACGATGACCAGATACTCGAACATCCCGCACGGCAGGATCTCCGTCTGCAGGGGAGGCGACTGGCCCTGGAAGGACGTTCCGTCGAGGTAGAGCGCCGCCGCCGCGCGCAGCAGTTCGTCGGCGCGTTCCTCGACCTGGGCGACGAAGGCGAGGTCGGGCGTGTCGCCGATGATGGAGCGCGGGTCGGGGAAGTACTCCCAGTTCCACTCACTCACCGGTGTCACCGGTGTCACCGGCGACCGCCGCGCGGGCGGCGTTCATGATGGCCCTGATCTCGTCCATCGCGGCCTGCCAGGCCGGATCGCTGTTGTCGAGTTCCTGGGCCGCCCGCTCGGCCGCGTGCAGTCGGCGGGCGAGGTCGGGGCGGCGCTCGATCTCGATGACGGCTGCCCACTTCAGCTGGAACATGGCGATCGGCCCGAAGCTGTTGGACTGGGTGGCCATCGTGAAGACGGTGTCCCGCTCGGTCGTCATCTCGGGCAGCCGGGACGGGGCGACCTGGGCCAGGGCGGTGCGTAGCGCGGGGAATGTCTTCTCCGGTCTGGGGATCAACTCTCCGCCGCCGTGTACAGGTTGCGAGCTCATGTCTCCGCTGCCTCCTCCCAAGGGCGCCTCCTCCAAGGGGCGCCCGGCCACCGTACGGCAGCCGGGGCGGGCGGGGCGGACGGCGAGCGTATGGGGCCGGGTCGGTGCCGGGGATGTCCGGTTGGGTGCGCGGGGGTTCGTATGGGGTGCGGATTCGGCCGGGATGTGGCGCGTGCGCGGCCCGGACGTGGCTGGTGAACAGGCCGTATGCGGCCGGGCGGCGCAGGGGCGTGAGGTGAATTCGGCCGATCGCGGGAGTCAATTCAACAGGTGTTGACATGCGTCCGCGGGCGGGTGTGCACTGGAAGTCAACAACCGTTGGCCAACAGGTGTTGGCGTCGGTGGACCGGGAGGCGTCATGTCATCGCGCAGCACTCGCACCACCCGTACCGCCCGCATTGCCCGCAACGCGGAGACCGCCCCCGCGCAGGGCGGGGCGGGGGAGCGCCCCGCGTCCGGCGCGGACGTCGTCGTCGTGGGGGCGGGGCCCACGGGGCTGCTGCTCGCCGGGGATCTCGCCGCCGCCGGGGTCCGCGTCGTACTGCTGGAGCGGCGCTCGCTGGAGTCCAACCTCTCCCGCGCCATCGCCGTGCACGCCCGCACCCTGGAGGTGCTGGACATGCGGGGCATCGCCGAAGACCTCCTCGCGACCGGCGAGTTCATCCCCACCCTGCGCGTCATCGGTGCCCCGCTGGAGCTCTTCCGGCTGCCGACGCGCTTCGCCGGCGTGCTGATGACCCCTCAGTACGAGACCGAGCGCGTCCTGGAGGCGCGGGCCGTCCGGCTCGGCGCCGACATCCGGTACGGAGCCGAGGCCGTGGCGCTGCGCCGGCACGGCGACGGCGTCGAACTGGACGTACGCACCGACGCGGGCGCCGAGACGGTGCGCGCCGGCTACGCGGTCGGCGCCGACGGGGTGCGCAGCATGGTGCGGCAGGCCCTCGGGCTGCCGTTCCCCGGCCGGTCCGTGCTCCGCTCCGTCATGCTGGCCGACGTCCGGCTGCGGTCCGCCCCCGCGCACTCGCCCATCGCCGCCTCCGCCCGCGCGGGTATCGCCTTCATCGCGTCGCTCGGGGACGGCTGGTACCGCGTCATCGCCTGGGACCGGGACCGGCAGCCGCCCGTGGACACGCCCGTCGGCCTGGAGGAGATCCGCACCGTCACCCGCGGCGCGTTCGGCACCGACTTCGGCATGCACGACGCCCGCTGGACCTCGCGCTTCCACAGCGACGAACGCCAGGCCCCGCACTACCGCGTGGGCCGCGTCTTCCTCGCCGGGGACGCCGCCCACGTGCACTCGCCCGCCGGCGGCATGGGCATGAACACCGGCCTCCAGGACGCCGCCAACCTCGGCTGGAAGCTCGCCGCGGCCGTACAGGGCCGGGCCGGCGCCGCCCTCCTCGACAGCTACGAGGCGGAACGGCACCCCGTCGGCAAGCTCGTCCTGCGGCTCAGCGGAGCGATCCTGCGCGGCGCGGTGATCCGGCCCGCCGCGCTGCGCGCCGCCCGCGCCGCCGCGATCGACATCGCGATGCGGGCCGAGCCCGTGCGGCGCCGCGCCGCCATGGCGGTCTCCGGCATCGGCGTCGGCTACCCGGCCCCGCCCGGCGCCCACCCGCTCACCGGCCGCCGCGCCCCCGATCTGCCGCTCGCCGGCGGCGGTACGGGCGCGGGCGACGCGGGAGAGGGTGGAGAGGGCAAGGAGCCCACGCGGCTGTACGAGGCGATGCGCGATGGCGGGTTCGTACGGGTCGTGCCGCGCGCCCACGGCGGAGGCGATGACGGGGCCGGCGACCTGTCGGCCGTACGGACCACCGTCCGCCGCGCCGACGCCGCCCCGACCACGCTCCTCGTGCGCCCCGACGGGTACGTGGCCTGGGCGAGCGACCGGCCGGACCCGGCCGGGCTGCGCGCCGCGCTGGCCGCCCTCACCGGGTCGGCGGGCTGAGCCACCCCGCCGACCGGGCCCCGCCCGTACCCCGGAAGGACGAGAAAGGTCCCGTCCTTCCGGGACCAAAGACCCTCCGCCGACCCGCCCTCCCGCGCGTCTGTCCGGATGTACGCCCGTACTGGACGTACGACCGCGGACGACCGGAAGGAGGGTCAGGCTGTGTGCTCGGCGAGCCGTCGCCCCAGGTACGCACGACAATGGCGGGGCACCTGACAATGCCCTCTATATGACGTTTCATCCGTATTGTCGTCCGTACTGACGCCCCGCCTGGAAGTTTCGTGCAGCCTCTCCTCGCCCCGCTTCTCCGGCGCCCGGCCGTCGCCGCCGCGCTGGCGACGGCGACCGCGCTGGCCACGGTCACCGGCTGCGGCGCCGGGGCCGGCGGCGAACCCGTCAGCGCCGGTACGACCGCCCCGGCCGCCGCCCCGTCCCCGCTGTGGCCCGGCCGCACCCCGGCCGCCGTGCCCACCGCCGAGGACCAGGGGAAGGTGCCCTCCACCGTCGTCCCCGGCTTCCGCCGGGTGCCCTCCGAGAACATCCGCGAGGTCGACCCGCTCGCCGTCGTCAAGGCCGAGCTCGCCGCCCATCCGGGCGAGGTCACCGGCGCGGACGGGATGGACGCGGCGACCGCGCGCAAACTGGCCGCCTGCTCCGCCGGAAAACCCGGCTGCCCCCTCCTCGCCCCCGTCCACCGCGACATCACCGGCAACGGCAAGGACGACCTGATCCTCGGCTTCGAGATGGAGGACGGGCTGCTGGGGCTGCGCTGCTACACCTTCGTGCACGGCGTGCTCACCCGCATCATGGCCACCGCCGTCCACCCCACCTCGGTGGAGGTCGCGGGCCGCGACCTCATCGTGTGGGAGCCCTCGCCGACCCCCAACTACGCCATCCGCTCCGTCTACTCCTGGGACTCGCACCGCCACTACATGGAGCTCCAGAGCGACGAGGTCCGGCGCACCGACGCCTCCGGCCGGCCCACGACGCCGGCGCGCCGATGACGGCCCGGCGGCCGGGACCGCGTGCGCGGCGTCAGGGCCGGTCGCAGCCTCGGTCGGCGGAGCGGGAGCGGCGGCGGGGCCGGCCGACGTGGTTCCGGCTCGCCCGCTCCGGCTCCCTCTACGCGAAGTTCACGCTCTTCCTCGCCGTCATGTGCTGCATCGTCGCCGCCGTGCTCGGCACCCTCGTGCACGTCATCGTCACCCGGCAGACCGTCCACCAGGCCCGTTCCGAGGCCCTGTCCCGGCTCGACATCGCCGCACGCTCGTACGTCGCCGGCGACCGGCTGCGCCCCGAGGCCGCCCTCGACGCGCCCGAACTCCCCGACGCGCTGCGGAAGATGGCGCTGCGCGGCGAACGCGGCACCGCGCTCGGCTCCTTCGAGGGCGAACCCGCCATGTGGGCGGCGGGCCCCGCCGACGGCAAGGCGCTGACCGTGAAGATCGACTACCGGCGCAGCGCCGAGACCATCAGCGGGCTCGACCGCGCCATCGTCGTCTCCTCGGCCCTGGCGATCGTCGGAACCCTCGTCATCGGGGTGTTCGCCGTCTCCCGCGTCACCCGGCGGCTGCACCGCACCGCCGACGTGGCGCGGCGGATCAGCGCGGGCGACCTCGACGCCAGGGTCGGCGATCCGCGCACCGCCGATCTCAGCCGGCAGCAGGACGAGGTGGCGGCCGTGTCCGCCGCCCTCGACGCCATGGCCGGCACGCTCCAGGCCCGGCTCCAGAGCGAACAGCGGTTCACCGCCGACGTCGCGCACGAACTGCGCACCCCGCTCGCCGGGTTGCAGGCCTCCTCCGACCTGCTGCCGCCGGGGCGGCCGACCGAGCTCGTACGGGACCGGGTGCAGGCGCTGCGCCGGCTCACCGAGGACCTGCTGGAGATCTCCCGGCTGGACTCGCTCACCGAGCGGGCCGACCTCGACGCGCACCAGTTGGGGCGGCTGGCCGAGCGGGCGGTACGGGCGTCCGGGCTGCCGGCCGAGGTGCGCGTCGTGCACGACGCGTGCGTGATGACGGACCGCCGGCGGCTTGAGCGGGTGCTCGGCAATCTGCTCTCGAACGCGCATCGGCACGGGCTGCCGCCGGTGGTGGTGACGGTGGACGGGCCCGTGATCACTGTTCGCGATCACGGGGAGGGGTATCCGGCGTATCTCCTGGACCACGGGCCGCAGCGGTTCCGTACCGAGCCGACGGCCGCGCGGGGCGGCCTGGGGAAGGGGCATGGGCTGGGGTTGACGATCGCTGTGGGGCAGGCGCGGATCATCGGGGCGGAGTTGGAGTTCTCCAACGATGTCGGGGGCGGGGCGGTGAGTACGCTTCGGCTGCCGGTGGGGCCAAGGTAGTTACGGGGCTACAGCCCCTTGGCCCCGTGTCCTCAATCGCCGGACGGGCTGGATCGGGCCGGCCTCTTCGGGGCTCCGCCCCGGACCCCGGTCCTCAATCGCCGGACGGGCTGTTGGGGCTGGGCTTTGTGTCCTCCATCGTCGGCCGGGCTGATTCGGCCGGGCATCGGTGTCCTCAAGCGCCTGGCGGGCGGACATGGCCGGGCCCGGGTTTCCGTTGCTTCAGCGGGAACCCGGGCCCAGTGCCTGGCGAAGCTGCCGGTCTCAGCCCTTGCTCACCGCCGCCAGGATCTCCGGGAGGCGGTTGGCCGCCTTCGGGGCCGCGAGGCGCAGGCCCGCGTATGCGACGGTCAGGCCGTAGGCCGCGCCCACCGGGAGTACCAGCCACAGCAGGCCATGGGCGTCCGCTACGTGGAGCCAGATGGTGAGGGCGAGGACGGGGGCGGTCAGGAGGGCGCCGGTGAGCATGCCGCCCAGGATGCTGAGGGAGGCGATGCCGGCCTGGCCCGGTGCGACGTTCTTGTTGCCTTCGGAGGGGATGGAGTACGGGGCCAGGGCCGAGGAGAGGGCGCCGGTGCACACGAGGGCGCCGAGGAGGGCGAGGGCGATGCCGTACGCCTCGGGGAACTCGGACCACTGGTGCAGGGCGACGGCGGCGCCGACCACGACGAGGGAGACGTACGGGACGGCGAGCAGCGCGATCGTCAGGGCCCGCGCCCGCAGTTCGACGTACGCGTCGCGCGGCGTGGAGATCGTCTGGGCGACCATCCAGAAAGCGGAGGTGTCCTGGCCGAACTGGTTGTACATCTGCATGCCGAGGAGCCCCGCCGCCCAGCACGCCGTGTAGAGGCTGCCGTTGCCCTGTACGGCCGTGACGATGGGGAGGAGCAGGCCGACGCCCAGGGCGGCGGCCCAGGACATCTTGGTCTTCGGGTCGCGCCACGCGTAGCGCAGCGAGCGCAGCATGACCGTGCCCGTACGGCCCGAGGGCAGCAGGCGCAGCAGCCCGCGCTCGGAGGACGACCGGCGCGCGGTGTCCTTCTCCACGGCCTGGAGGGTGGAGGAGTCGGGGGCGGTCATCAGGGTGGTGAGCGTGCGCTGCCACCACCACAGCAGCAGGACGAGCGCCAGTACGGTCAGGGCCAGGCCGGCGGCGGCGCGCCCGTACGAGCCCCGGCTCGCGGCGTCCACGGCGTCGAGCGCGGAGGCGGGCGGGATCCAGCGGACGACCGTGGCCACGGGCTCCAGGACGCCGAGCCCGTCGGGGCCGGTCAGTTTCTGGACGCCGAGGTTGACGCCCTGCGCGCCGATGGCGATGAACAGGCCGCTGAGGACGGCGAGGTCGCGGCCGCGCCGGCTGGTGAGCAGCCGCACGTTGGCGGTGGCGACGGCGCGTGCGAGGGCCACGCAGACCAGCCCCGCCAGCAGCACGGCGAGGACGCCGACGGCGGTGGCGGCGGCGCCGTGCGCGAGGGCGATCACCGAGCCGACGGCCACGGCGAGGGTGAAGACGGGGCCGATGCCGATCATCGAGGTGACCAGCAGCGCGGTGATCAGCGGGCGCGGCCGCAGCGGCAGCATGGCCAGCCGGGTCGGGTCGAGCGTCTCGTCCCCGGAGGGGAAGAACAGCGGCATCGCCGCCCAGCCCAGCGCGACGATCGTGATGAGCGGGGTGACGAGGGCCGCCGCGTGGTCGTTGCCGCGCAGCGCGACGAGGCCCAGCAGGACCAGGGCCGCGAAGAACAGCGTGAAGACGAGCGAGGTGACGTAGACGGCGGTGCGGCCGGAGGACTGGCGCAGGCCGTTGCGGAGCAGCGACAGCTTCAGCCGTACGAACACGGGGGTCAGGGACGTCAGGGCCGGGGACCCGGCGCGGGCCGGGGCGGCGGCGGGCGCGGGGGCGGGGGCGGTGGACCGGGTGCTCATCGGGCGCCGCCGCCCAGCCAGTCCAGGTTCTGCGAGCCGGCCAGGCGCCGGTTCGCGCCGACGAGTTCCAGGAACGCGTTCTGGAGGCTGTCCGCGTCGCCCCGTACCTCCCCGGTCGGGCCCTGGGCGCGGATGCGGCCCGCGGCCATCACCGCGACCCACGAGCACAGCGACTCCACCAGCTCCATCACATGGCTGGAGAAGACGACGGTCGCGCCCGAGGCGGTGTAGCGCTCCAGCACGCCGCGGATGGTCTGCGCGGAGACCGGGTCGACGCCTTCGAAGGGCTCGTCGAGGAAGAGGACCTCGGGGTTGTGCAGCAGGGCGCAGGCGAGCCCGATCTTCTTGCGCATGCCGGTCGAGTAGTCGACGACGAGTTTGTGCTGCGCGCCCGCCAGGTCGAGTACGTCCAGGAGCTGGGTGGCGCGCGCGTCGACCTCGTCGCCGGGCAGGCCGCGGAGCCGCCCGGTGTAGGCGAGGAGTTCGCGGCCGGAGAGCCGTTCGAAGAGCCGCAGCCCCTCCGGCAGCACGCCGATCCGCGACTTGACCGCCACGGGGTCCCGCCACACGTCGTGGCCGCCGATCTCGACGCTGCCCGAGTCGGGGCGGAGCAGCCCGGTGACCATGGAGAGGGTCGTCGTCTTGCCCGCGCCGTTGGGGCCGACGAGCCCGATGAACTGGCCGGCGGGCAGCTCCAGGTCGATGCCCGCGACGGCGACCTGCTCCCCGAACTTCTTCCACAGGCCGCTGATCCGCACGGCGGCCGTGCCGGGCCCCGGGCCCCTGTCCGTACCGGCTCCGGTCCCGCCCCCGCCGGCCGTGCCCCCGCCGTCGCCGCCGACTGCTCCGGCCGCTGCGTCCTGCACCACTGTGATGCCCCCTTGTTCCCCGTCGACTGATCACAGGGGGTGGTTGTTCCGCCCCCTGGGCGTCAACCCTAGGCGGGAGGAGAACACAACGTCACGAAGCGCACGGGGGAGGGGGCGGGGTGCAGGGCCTCAGCGGCCCCGCGCCGCCGCGGCCTCGCGCCCGCAGGCGTAGGCGAGGGCGCTGACGAGCTCCTCGGTGTCCGGCAGCCAGCGGTTGGCGGCGGTGGGCTGGCGGGCCCACTGCACCGGGCCGTGCGAGCCGACGCGGGTCGGCGGCGCGGCCACGTAGTCGCCCTCGCCGCGCGCCACGAGGTCCAGCGACGACGGCGGCCAGCCCAGCTTCCGCACCAGGTCGGGGACCTTCGGGGCGCCGCCCGGCAGCACGAAGAAGAGCATCCGGCGGCCGGGCGTGCAGGTGATCGGGCCGAGCTCGACGCCCATCCGCTCCATCCGGGCCAGCGCCAGGCACCCGGCGGACTCCGGCACGTCCAGCGCGTCGAAGGTGCGCCCGGTCGGCAGCAGCACCGAGGCGGCGGGCCGCTCGGCCCACAGCCGGCGGGCGCCGACCGCGCTGCCGGTGGCCTGGGCGGCCCAGTCGGGGCGGGCCGGGTGCGCCCCCGGCGCGGGGCAGTCCAGGTCGCGGCAGGAGCAGTGCTCGCGCCCCTGGTCCGCCTCCAGCCAGGTGCCGGCGAACACGTCCCAGTGCCGTTCTTCCGCGTACCGCACCGCGGAGTCGAGCGGCTGCTCGCCGCGTTGCGCCGGGATGTGCGGGGCCGTTACTCCGATGGTCTTTTCCACGTTCATCACAACTCCCCTTGTCACCAGGGGTTACGGCTCGCCGGGGGCGCGGGCGCGGTGCATCGTTACGGCACGTGGGGCGCACGGGTGCACGGCCGGGGGCGCAGACGGGGCCGCGCCGTCCCGGTGGGGTAGCCACCTGCGGGACGTTCATCCGCACGGGCACGAGGACAGGCACGGACACGGGCACAGGCACAGGCATCGGCCGCACGGTCGTCGTCCGCACAGCCGTCGGGCACGGTCGTCGGACGCACAGCCCTCGGGCACGGTCATCGGACGCACAGCCGTCGGGCACGGTCATCGGACGCACAGCCATCGGGCATGGTCATCGGGCACAGTCATCGGATACGGACACCGATCACGGGTTTCGCCCCGGATCACCAAGCGCGGTCATTACGGGCAAGTCCCGCATTCTCCGGACATCTTCGGGGCAGTGATCTCGCCATACGGACCTCACAGGGTGCGCGGCGCTCGTCGCGGACGTACAGCAGTCACAGGGGGTACACACCATGGCCGCACGGCCACTCGTGGCGCGGCAGCCGAACGAACGGCTGCAGGCGCTCATCCAGGAAGCCGGCTGTTCCAACGCGGGGCTCGCGCGCCGCGTCAACATGTGCGGCGCGGAACACGGCCTCGATCTGCGGTACGACAAGACCTCCGTGGCCCGCTGGCTCCGCGGTCAGCAGCCGCGCGGCCGGGCCCCCGCGATCATCGCCGAGGCGCTGGGCCGCAAGCTGGGCCGCACGGTCACGATCGACGAGATCGGCATGGCCAACGGCAAGAACCTCGCCTCCGGCGTCGGCCTCCAGTTCTCGCCGACCGTCGTCGGGGCCGTCGAGCAGGTCTGCGAGCTGTGGCGCAGCGACGTCGGGCGGCGCGACTTCCTCAGCGGTTCGTCCGTCGCCGCCTCCGCGCTCGTGGAGCCCAGCCGCGACTGGCTGATCACCGGCGCGGACACCCAGGTCTCGCGGACAGTCGGGGCCCGCGTCGGCGCCTCCGACGTCCAGGCCGTACGGGCCACCACCGACGCCCTCGTGGAGCTGGACCACCGCTACGGCAGCGGCCATGTGCGGCCGGTCGTCGTCCACTACCTCAACAGCGTCGTCTCCGGGCTGCTCGGCGGCTCGTACCGGGAGGCGGTGGGGCGCGAACTCTTCGCCGCCGTCGCCCGGTTGACGGAGCTCGCCGGGTACATGGCGGTCGACACCGGGCAGCCGGGGCTCGCCCAGCGCTACTACATCCAGGCGCTGCGGCTGTCCCAGGCCGCGGACGACCGCGGCTACGGCGGCTACGTGCTGGCCGCGAGCATGAGCCATCTCGCCGCCTCGCTCGGCAACCCGCGGGAGATCGCGCAGCTCGCGCGGGCCGCGCAGGAGGGCACGCGGGGCCATGTGCCGCCGCGGGCCGAGGCGATGTTCCTGGCGGCCGAGGCGCGCGGGCACGCGCTGCTCGGCGACGCCCGCGCCTGCCAGGCCGTCGCGGGCCGGGCGGTCACCGCCCTGGAAAAGGCGGACGGCGAGGGCGAGTCGGGCGACGAACCGGTGTGGATCCGCCACTTCGACCAGGCGTATCTGGCGGACGAGCTGGCCCACTGCCACCGCGACCTCGGCCAGGCCGAACCGGCCAAGCGCCGCGCGGAGGAGGCCCTGTCCGGCCATCCGGAGGGGCGGGTGCGCCGCCGTGCCATAGGGCTGCTGCTGCTGGCCACCGCGCATGTGCAGCAGCGCGAGGTCGAGGAGGCGTGCCACGCGGGCACCCGCGCGGTGGAGCTCCTCGGCAGTCTGCGGTCCAACCGCGGCGCGGAGTATCTGGACGACTTCCAGCAGCGGCTGGAGCCGTACCGTGATGAATCCGTTGTACGGGAGTTCGGCGCCCGGCTGGAGGTGCAGGCGGCGTAGCGCCTCCCGGCGCAGTCCCCGCGGGGCCGAGCGGGGCTGTGCCGGGCCGTGCGGGGCGGGTTCCGGGGGCGGCGCGGGCCGCGGGGCACAGGGACGAGACCGTTACGAGGTCAATGGTCGAGCGTTATCGTCACCCGGTAGCGTGAGCCGATGATTCCGTAAGTCCCGCACAGGTTGAGGTTGAGGAGCCCCGGTGACGCAGAGCGGACAGGGAAACGAGCCGCGGCGCCCGGCGGACCAGTCCACGCGACCCGCGTACGAGGGCATCGTGCTGCCCGCCGACGGCGAACCCTTCGACCCCGCCGACCTGCGGTCCACGCCGTCCACCGGGCAGCCCTGGGGCGAGCCTTGGGGCCCGGACGGTCAGAGCGGATATCCGGGGCGGCAGCCGGAGGCGGGGCAGGGCGCGCACCGCGCCGGCGGCGCCCACGGCGCGCCGGACCCCGGCCCGTACGGCGGTCCGGCCTATGACGGGTACGGCGCGCAGCAGGGCGGCGGCTACCCCGCGCACGGCCAGGGCGCGCAGCAGGGCGGCATGCCTCCCCCGTACGAGACCCCGGGGCCGTACGCCCCGCAGCAGCCCGCGCACGGCACGCCGCCGCTCCCTCCGGAGGCCGGCCATGTCGCGCCCGGCGGCGGGCGCCGCAGGCGGGCCGCGCCCGAGCAGACGGGCTCCTCCGCCGCGCCGCTGCCGCCGCAGGCCGGCGAGGTCGTGCCCGGCGGGTACGGGCACCAGCAGCCCCCGCACGCCGGGTACCCGGCGCCCGGCGCGGCCGACCAGACGCAGCTGCTGCCCCCGCAGACGGCGGGGGAGTCCGAGGCGACCCAGCTCATCCCGCCGGTCGGCGGCGGCGCGCCCGGTGCGATGCCGGGGGCCATGCCCGGCGCGATGCCGCCGCAGCAGCCCGGCGCGTCCGACCCCACGCAGCTCATCCCGCCCGTCGGCGGCGGGTCCCTGCCGCCCGAGCAGCCCGCGCACGGCGCGCCGCTGCCCCCGGCCTTCCCGCACGGCGCCCCGGACTCGGCGGCGGACTCCACCCAACTCCTGCCCCCGCAGGGCGGCGGCCCGCAGCCCGGCGCCGGATTCGGCTCCGAGGCCACCCAGTTGATCCCGCCCGTCGGAGGCGGCGGACCGCAGCAGTCCGGCGCGGGGGGCGAGCGCCAGCCGCCCGCCGAGTTCGACGGCCTGTTCCGGTCGGACGGCGCGCGGCCCGCGCCCGGCCCGCCCCCGTACGCGCAGGCCCCCGGCGCACCAGGGCCGGGCGGCCCCGGCCCGTACGGCCAGGGGCCCGGTGGACCGGCCCCCGCCGCGTTCGGGCAGCCCGAGTACGAGCCGCGGGGGCGGTCCGAGAGCGGCGGGCGCCGCCGCAAGATCACCCCGCTCGCGGCGATCGGCATCGTCGTGGCGTGCTGCGCCGTCGCGGGCCTCGGCGCGGGCGCGCTGCTCAGCGGCGGGGACGACGGCAAGGACAGCGGCAAGAAGAACGAGGCCGGCCAGAACCCGGGGACGGACACCGGCGGCACGTCCGGGGGCGGCGACGGGGACGGCGACAAGAAGCCGGACGACCCGGCGCTGCCCCAGGCGAAGGCGCTGGACGCGCTGCTCAAGGACAGCAACAACAGCCGCGACGCCGTGATCAACTCCGTGGAGTCCATCAAGTTCTGCAAGAAGCTCGACAAGGCGGCGGCCGATCTGCACGGCGCGGCGGGCCAGCGCAACGGCCTCGTCGAGCGCCTGGAGCGGATGCCGCTCGACAAGCTCCCCGGACAGGCCGCCCTCAAGACCCAGTTGAAGAAGGCGTGGCAGTCCTCGGCGGCGGCCGACAACCACTACGCGGCGTGGGCGGGCAAGGTCGGCTCCAAGCACGGCTGCCACAAGGGCAAGGCCCGCACCACCCCCGAGCTGGGCCAGGCCAACAAGGCGAGCGGGGACGCCACCGCGGCGAAGAAGCAGGCCGCGACGTTGTGGAACGCGATCGCGACGAAGTACGGGCTGACCCCGCACCAGTACACCCAGCTGTGACGGCCGGCCGGGCGGCCGACCGGGCGGGCTCGGGGTGACCCTGCGCGACGGGCGGTGACGCCGGGGTGCGGAACGGGGGCCGGATGGCGCTCGCGGGCGGAGAACGTACGATCGATCACCGTGCAAGGTTCGGAGAAGTCTTCCCGTCGCGGCCGCCGCTCGACCACCATGGGCGGCATGCCCCTCAATGACATGCCGTGGTGGCGCTGGCGCGCGAATGTGCGCTCGGCGCTGCACATGCTCGCCGACCCGGTCTTCCAGCGGGAGTGCTGGCTCCCCGCCCTGGAGGGGTACGGCGACGTCACCGACGCCGTGTACCGGCTGGTCGAGGACACCTGGCTAGACAACTGGTCCGCCGAGAAATACGTCGGGACGATCTTCCGCGACCAGACCGAGGCGGCGCTCGTCGACGCCGCCGTGCTGCGCGTCCTGCGGATCATGCACCAGGTGGGCGCCGACGCCCCCGTCTCCGCCTACCTCGAACACGAGGCGTGGCCGGAGGCCGTACGGGCGTCACGGGAGGCGCACGTACGGCTCGCGGTCAACGACGGCGACGACCCGGACGCGGCCCCGCGCTCGCTGGAGGTGCTGGCGATCGTGACGCGCGTGGTGTGACGGGCCCGGTGCGCTCCCCGCGTCGTACGGCCCCCGTGCGCTCCGCGCGCCCGGCGGCCCTGGTGTGATCCTCGCCGCTCGGCGCCGCCGGAGCGCCGCGGGCGGCCCGGCGGGCACGCCGTGTGTGCGACGCTATCGGGCTATGAGTGAAACGCAGCCCGTCGCCCCCGAGCAGTACATCCTGACGCTGTCCTGCCCGGACAAGCAGGGCATCGTGCACGCCGTGTCCAGCTATCTGTTCATGACCGGCTGCAACATCGAGGACAGCCAGCAGTTCGGCGACCACGACACCGGGCTCTTCTTCATGCGGGTGCACCTGAGCGCCGAGCCGCCGGTGACGCTGGAGAAGCTGCGGGCCAGCTTCGCGGCCGTCGGCGACTCCTTCCAGATGGACTGGCAGATCCACCGGGCGGACGACAAGATGCGCGTCGTCCTGATGGTCTCCAAGTTCGGCCACTGCCTGAACGACCTGCTCTTCCGCGCCCGGATCGGCGCGCTGCCCGTCGAGATCGCGGCCGTCGTCTCCAACCACCCGGAGTTCGGCGAGCTGACCCGCTCGTACGGCATCCCCTTCCACCACATCCCGGTCACCAAGGACACCAAGGCGCAGGCGGAGGCCGAGCTGCTGGAGCTGGTCCGCGCCGAGAACGTCGAACTCGTGGTGCTCGCCCGCTATATGCAGGTGCTCTCCGACGACCTCTGCAAGGCGCTGTCGGGCCGGATCATCAACATCCACCACTCCTTCCTGCCGAGCTTCAAGGGCGCCAAGCCGTACCACCAGGCGCACGCCCGCGGCGTGAAGCTCATCGGCGCGACCGCCCACTACGTGACGGCCGACCTGGACGAGGGCCCGATCATCGAGCAGGAGGTGGAGCGCGTCGGCCACGACGTGACCCCGGACCAGCTCGTGGCGATCGGCCGCGATGTGGAGTGCCAGGCCCTGGCGCGCGCGGTGAAGTGGCACGGCGAGCACCGGGTGCTGCTCAACGGCCGGCGGACGGTCGTCTTCGCCTAGCCCCTCGGGGCCTGCCTCACAGCCGCGACAGCGACGCCGCCGCGAAGAGCACGTCCCGGATCGCCTCGCGGTCCCCGTCCTGGCCCGCGGCGGCCTCCTCCGGCGGTACATGGCCCGCCGCCAGCCGGCAGAACTCGACGCCGTCGAGGGCGACGTGGGCCACCGACTCGGCGGCCGTGCCCAGGGCCGCGGGGGAGTCCAGCGCGATGTACCAGTCCCCGCCGCCGCTGCCCTCGATCTCCAGATGGAGCGACCGGCCGGGCGCGCCCACCAGCACCGGGCCGCGGGCGGGGGACGCCAGGCCGCTGCGGCGGCGCTGCGCGAGCGCGCCGGGCAGCAGCCGGGCCGCGAGGTCGATCATGCGGTTGAGGTGGGCGGAGGACGGCGGGTCGTACGGATAGTCGACAGCGTCGGCGATGTCCCCGGCGTGCACCCAGCACTCGAAGGCGCGGTCGAGGAACGAGTCGCGCAGCGGCAGCGTGAACTGCCCGTACGACACGTCGAGCCCGGCGGCCCCGCGCCCGGCGAACGACACCGTCCGTAACAGCGCGTGCCCCTGGTCGCGCCAGGCCCTGCGGACCGTCGCCGCCGGGACCGCCTCCCCCGCGGCGACCGCCGGCTCGGCCGCCCAGTACGCCTCCGTACGGGCGGTGGGGGAGCCCTCCTCGCCGCACGGCAGCGGGTCGGCGAGGCCGAGCGAGGCGGCGACGAGGCCGTCGACGGTCAGCAGATGGCCGATGACCCCGGCGACCGTGGTGTCGCGCCGCACCCCGCGCCGGCCCTCGAACCACCGCAGGCCGACCGGCGCCCGCCACTCCGCCTCGCCCATGTCCCGCAGCAGCGCGTCCAGCCGGGCGGCCTCGGCGTCGTACGGGGCGGCCCAGTCGGGCACCGGGATACGGGCCGGGCGGCGGCCGAGACACCCTTCCAGGACGCGGGAGCGGAGCATCGGATCGAGGTCGAGGTTCTCCTCGGGGTGCAGCAGCCCCACGGCGTTGCGCAGCCGCACGGCCTCGTCGGCGCAGGCCGCGCACTCCGTGAGGTGCGCCTCGACGTCGAGGGTCTCCTCGCTGGAGCAGGCGGCCAGGGCCCACGCCCCGAGCAGCGACTTGAGCACCTTGTGCGACCGGGGGCCGGCCGGCGCGGCCTCCTCGGACCGCGGGGGCGGGGGCGCGGGTGTGGGCGACGGCGGGGATTCCTGTGCCTGCTCGGGCTGCATGGTGTCCGGGGCCGGGGCGGGTGGCTGCGTGGGGTACGGCCAGTGGTCGCCGTCCTCGGGGGCGGCGCGCGGAGTCGGTATGCGCGGCGGCGTGGCGGGGCCGGGGGAGGCGCGCGTGCCGTCGCCGGGCGTGCCGTCGTCCCGGCCGTCGCCCGCACGGCCGCCCGCGCCTCCGCCCGGCCCCGCGCCGCCCTGGTCCCAGGAGCCGTCGTCGGGGTCCCAGCGCCCGGGGCCGCACCGCTCGTTCACAACGCCCTCCCGTAGCCGGGCGGCGGGATGGAGCGGGAGGAGTGGTGGGCGGTGGAGAGCAGCTGGAGGCCGAGCCGCAGCCGGCGGCGGGCCTCGTCCTCTGTGACGCCGAGGTCGGCGGCGGCCTGGCGGTAGTCGAGGCGGCGGAAGTAGGCGAGTTCGAGCGCGGCGCGCAAGGGGGCGGGCATGGAGGTGACGATGTAGTCGGCGCGGGCGGCGGCGGACGCCTCACGGACCTTCTCCTCGACCTCCTCGGGGGTGCCCTCGCCGTGCGTCTCGTCGTGGCGCAGCAGCTGGACGGAGTGGCGGTGGGTGATCTTGGCGATCCAGGAGCGCAGGGAGCCCTGCTTGGGGTCGTACGCGTCCGGGTGCTCCCAGACGTGGCCGAAGACCTCGCGGGTGACGCGGTCGGCGGCCTCCTCGTCGTCGAGCACCCGGTGGGCGAGGCTGTGCACGAGCGAGGCGAAGCGGTCGTAGAGCTCGCCGAGCGCCGCGGCCTCGCCCCGCGCGAGCCGCTGCTGCATCATGCGGTCCCAGCGGGGTGGTGCGTCATTCGTCATGCGGCCCCCATCCGTTCACCTCTGGTCTGGCTACCCGTCCTGCACCGCGCTACCCATGGGTACGGAGCCGTTTCGAGGAAGCCGTCCCGATCTTCCCCCGGCAGCTTCCCCGGTGGTACTCCCGTCGGCCCTCCCGCTGGTTCTCCCGCCGCTTCCCCGCTGGTCCCCCCGCTCTTCCCGGCAGCTCGCGGGCAGTTTGTGCGCACGCTCACATACTCATCGAATGTAGTCCGAGCCACCGACAACGCGCGTCGATTTGCGGCAAAGTACGCGCCCGGGTGGCTGCGGATGGTATAAGTCCGGTCACTTTGGGTGGGATGTCCCTGATCGATCCGGATCGTTCCTGCCTGAATAGGCCGATGAGTTATGCGGGTGTGACCGGAACTTTGGGGTTTCTGTACCCCAGGTGGGCATAGGGTCGTCACGAGCCCTTTACGCCGCACGGTGTTTCATGAGGGAGCGGCCGGGCAGCCGCAGTCGTGGAAGGGCCCGTTCCGGACAGCCGCCGGACAGCGAGCGACAGGGCGACCGAGCGAAGGGGCTTCGAGCGCGTGACGTTGAAAGTGATGGAGGGCGAACAGGGCCACTGGGCCGTGCTGCAAGTCTCCGGCGAGATGGATCTGGTGACCTCGCCGGCGGTGCGGCAGCACGTGCACGACGCGGTCGCCGAAGGGCGCCGGAGCCTGGTGCTCGACCTCGGAGAGGTCCGCTTCTGCGACTCCAGCGGCGTCGGCGTGCTCATCGCCGCCCGCCGCCTGATGCGGTCCTGCCAGGGGCGGCTCCGCCTGATCCTGCCGGCCCAGGGCGCGGTCGACGGCTCGCACGTCAACCGGGTGCTCTCCGCGCTGGGCGTGCGCCGCCTGTTCGAGGTCTACCCCGACCTCGCGACCGCCACGGACGAGGCGGCGGACCCGCTCTCGGCATAAGGCGCGACGCGCTTCGCCATGAATGCGAGGCGGGGCCGGGGTCGGTGCTCGGACCGTGCGGTCCGCTTTTTCACGGGCCCGCTCGCTCACGGGCCCAGTTCTGCACGGGCCCAGTTCTGTCACGGGCCCGGGAATTCGGCTCGTACGACGAAACCGCCCTCGTCCGTCGGATGGGCCTCCAGCGTGCCGCCGAGGCTCTGCGCCCGCTCGCGCAGCCCCACCAGGCCGTGGCCGCCGCCCGGCAGCCCCGGCGCGGGCAGCTTCGCGTCCGCGGGCCCGTTGCGTATCTCGACCAGCAGCCGCGCCCCGTCCGGCTCGCCGACCCGGACCCGTACCCGCGCGCCCGGCGCGTGCTTGCGCACATTGGTCAGCGCCTCCTGCACCGTGCGGAAGGCGGCCCGCTGCACCGCCTCGGGGTAGCGGGCGGCGGGGGCCGTGCCCCCCTCGTCCCCTTCGTCCTCCTCGCCGTGTTCGTACGCGACGTCCAGCGCACTGACCTCGATCAGCCGCGGCAGGTCGGCGAGGCGCGGCTGCGGGGCCAGCTCCTCGGCGTCGCCGCCGGCCGCGCGCAGGATGCCGACCAGGTGGCGCAGCTCGTCCAGGGTCCGTACGCACAGCTCGCGGATCGTACGGGCCCCGTCGTGCGCCGTCGGGTCGGCCGTACTGATCTGCACGGCGCCGGCCTGGAGGCTGATGAGGCTCACCTGGTGCGCGACGACGTCGTGCATCTCGCGGGCGAGACGGGCGCGCTCGGTGGCCACCACCTGGTCCGCCAGCAGCCGGTCCTCGCGGGCGCGGCTGCGGGTCAGCTCCGCGAGCCGGGCGGCGAGCTCGCGGCGGGTGCGGGTGAGCAGCCCGAGGGCGACGGGGGCGGCGGCGCTGACGCACGCGTCGACCATGGCGAGGGCCGTCTGCCGGGGCTCGTCCCAGGTCAGCTCGGAGAGCGGATACGGCAGGAAGTGCGCGAGCACCAGCAGCACCCCGGCGGCGGCGAGCAGCCGCCGGTCCGTGCGGCGGGCGGCCACGGTGTACAGGGCGATCATCGGCGCGAACCAGATGTAGCCGATGTAGATCCCCGGCAGCGTCGCCGCGAACACCGCGACCGGGAACCGCCGCCGCCACAGCAGCACGGCCGCCGCCGCCAGCGAGACGCCGAGCTCCAGCCCGAGATCGACCCCGTTGACGAGCACGGCGTCGGCGAGCGCGAGCAGCACGGGCACGACGATGGCCATGCGGCCCGCACACCGGCCCTCCCACCACCGGGCACGCCGCCGTGGCTCCGTCACCACGGGGGAGGCCCCACGGAGAGAACGGCCGACACGTAGGGCGCGGCGCCCGCCCGTACGGCGGCGCCTGCCGTCGCGTGCGCCTGTGCCGCCGGGGGCGCGGCGCCCGCCCGTGTCGCCGGGCTTCCGGCGGCGGCCCGCCCGGCCGGCATCGCGGTGCCCGCCCGTACAGCGGTGCCCGCCCGTATGGCGGTGAGTCCCGTCGCGCCCGCCCGCCCGGCCGGGGCCACGGCACCCGCCCGCCCAGCCGGGATCGCGGCCCCCGCCCGTACGGCTCGTGCTCCGGCGTTCTCCCGCGTCCCTCCGGTCGCCGCCCCCGACCCCGCCCCCGCCCGTGCCGTCGCGCCGGCGGCCGGGCCGCCCGCGTCGGTGAGACGTGCCGCGGCCCCCCTCACGTCGGCGGCACGGGGTGTTCCGGGGCCGAGCCATCGGCACCGGCACCGGCATCGGCGGCAGCCGCCGGGCAGGGGCGGATCAGGCCCGTCACCAGGCCCGCGCGGTCCGCGACGATGGCGGCCTGGACGCGGTTGAGGCCGCCGAGTTTGCCGAGTACGGCTCGTACGTGGTCCTTGACGGTGCTGGGGGCGAGGCCCATGCGCTCCGCGACGCGGGCGTTGGAGAGGCCCGCGCCGACGTGGGTGAGGACCTCGCGTTCGCGCGGGGTGAGCCCCCGCACGGCCTCGGCCGCGCGGTGCTCCGCGCCCGCCGCCAGGTAGCCGCCGATGACGGCGCGGGTGACGCCGGGGTCCAGGACGCTGCCGCCCGCCGCGAGGGTGCGTACGGACCGTACGAGCTGCTCCGGGTCGGTGTCCTTGAGGAGGAAGCCGGAGGCCCCGGCGCGCAGCGCCGCCGTGAGGTACTCGTCGGCGTCGAAGGTGGTGAGCATCGCCACGACCGGCGGCCGCCGCTCCGCCCGCAGCCGGCGCAGCACCGTGAGCCCGTCCACGTCCGGCATCTGTATGTCGAGGAGGACGACGTCGGGCGCGCGGCCCAGCACGGTCTCCACGGCCGCGCCGCCGCCGCAGTCCGCGACCACCTCGATGTCCGGGGCCGTGCCCAGGATCATCCGCAGCCCGGACCGGACGAGCTGCTCGTCGTCCACCACCGCTACCCGGATCACCGCCCGCTACCTCGCCTCTGTTCTGTCGCGCGTACCGTCCGCCTCAAGCCTGCCGCACCCGCCCGCGCGGCGGACCGGCGGACCGGGCCCACCCCCGCCCATCGGCGGGGGTGATCCAAGACCCGCGGCGGATTCCGTACCAGGGAACTCTCCGGCAGAGTGCTGTCCATGCTGCACCATGCCGGAGGCCGCTCCAGGCCGTCCGACCGCATGCGGCGCCGCCGCGCCCTCGGGCGCACCGCGGCGGCTCTGGCGGTCATGGGCGTCTGCGCCGCGGCTACCACGGCATGCGTCGGCGACGAGTCGCAGGCCGCCGCGTCCCCCACAAGCGGCGGCCTGTCCGTCTCCTATGAGCCCGCGAAGAGCGGCAAGGAACGAGGGCGGGCCTTCCTCCGGGAGCGCCGCATCCCCGAGCGCGTCGCGCGGGACGTCGGCGCACGCGTGCGGCTGCCGTCGGACGTCACGATCGTCGCCAGGTCCTGCGGCGACTCCGAACAGGACGTGTACGACGCCGAGACCGGGCGGATCGTCATCTGCTACGGCACCGTCGAGGAGCTCCACGGCATGTTCGAGGAGGCGCTCGGCGACGGCGGCGCCGATAGCGGGGACGGCCGCCGGACCGCCGACGCCAAGACCGCCGGCGTGGTCACCGAGACCCTGTACCACGAGATCGCGCACGCCCTGAAGGACAGGCTCCGCCTGCCGGTCACGGGCCGCGAGGAGGACGTCGCCGACCAGTTCGCCGCGTACAGCCTCATCCCGAAGGGGCCCTCCGGCGTCGCGGCCGTCCTCGACGCCGCCGAGAGCTACGCGCTCTACGCCCGCGACACCGACCCCGAGGACATCGACTTCTCCGACGAGCACGCCCCGGACGCCGCCCGCGCCGCCAACTACCGCTGCTACGTCTACGGCTCCGCCCCGGCCCGCCACAAGAAGCTCGTCGACGGCGAGACGCTCACCGAGGAGCGCGCGGAGCTGTGCGAGGGCGAGTACCAGGACATGCGGCGCGGCTGGGACGCCCTGCTGGAGCCGTACCGGACGAGCCGCTGACCGGGCAGCCGCCCCGGCCCGTGCGTACGCGTCCGGGGCCGCCTCCGCCCGGCCCGTACGGCTCGGTAGGTTGAGCCCCGGAAAAGGTCCGGGGCGCAGAGCCCTTCGCGCGCCGTCGTGCGCCCCGCTGGAGTGAGGATGGAACAGATGCCGAAGGCCGCCGCCGGGAAGACCGCTGTCCGCCAGCCCGGTCTCGTCCTCACCGACCACGTCTTCGACGTGCCGCTCGACCACGAGGCCCCGGACGGGGAACGGATCCGGCTCTACGGCCGGGAGGTCGTCGCGACGTCCCGCGCCCGCGAGGAACTGCCCTGGCTGCTGTTCCTCCAGGGCGGCCCCGGCAGCGCCGCGCCCCGCCCCGTCGGCCGCGCCCACTGGCTCGACCGGGTCCTCGACGACTACCGCGTCCTCCTCCTCGACCAGCGCGGCACCGGCCGCTCCACCCCCGCCACCCGGCAGACGCTGCCGCTGCGCGGCGCCCCCGAGGCGCAGGCGGAGTACCTCGCGCACTTCCGCGCCGACGCGATCGTCCGCGACTGCGAACTGGTCCGCGCGCGGCTCACCGGCGGCCGGCCCTGGACGGTGCTGGGCCAGAGCTTCGGCGGGTTCTGCGCGGTCACCTACCTCTCGTACGCGCCCGAAGGGCTCGCCGAGGTGCTGATCACCGGCGGGCTGCCGGGGCTCGACGCCGACGCGGACGCCGTCTACCGCGCCGCCTTCCCCCGCATGGAGCGCAAGACCCTCGCCCACTACGACCGCTACCCGGCGGACGAGGCCGCGGCCCGCCGTATCGCCGAGCACCTGGCGGGGGGCGAGGAGGTGCTGGCCGACGGCACGCTGCTCACGCCCGAGGCGTTCCAGCAGCTCGGCATCCTCCTCGGCACGGGCGACGGCTCGCACCGGCTGCACTACCTCCTGGAGTCCGCGTTCGTGCCGACCGCCGCCGGACCGCGGCTGTCCGACGCGTTCGGGGAACAGGTCGCCGCCGTGCTCTCGCACGCCGCCAACCCCCTCTACGCGCTGCTCCACGAGGCCGTCTACGCCCAGGACGGGCGCGCCACGCGCTGGGCGGCCGAACGCGTCAGGGGCGAATTCCCGGAGTTCGACCGGCACGTCACCACCGGCGGCCCCTTCCTCTTCACGGGCGAGACGGTGCACCCCTGGATGTTCCGCACCCACCCCGCCCTGCGCCCGCTGCGCCGCACCGCCGAACTGCTCGCCGAGCGGCAGGGGTGGGGCCCGCTGTACGACCCGGACCGGCTGGCCCGCAACGAGGTGCCGGTCGCCGCCGCGATCTACCACGACGACCTGTACGTCGACACCGCGCACTCGCTGCGCACCGCCCGAGCGATCCGGGGGCTGCGCACCTGGGTCACGGACGAGTTCGAGCACGACGGCGTGCGGACGGGGAACGGCGCTGTCGCGGACCGGCTGCTGAGGCTCGTACGGGACGAGGCGTGACCCGATGCGCGGCGCGCGGCGATGGCCTTAACTGCCCCTGTCCGTAAGTAACTTACGCAACATTCATTGTCCGGTGCCCCGAGAGCCCCTACGGTGAGCCGCGCCGAAATCCGGCTCGGCCCGCCGCCCGGCGGCCGGCTTCGGGAGGACACCATGCGCAGACGCAGATCCCTTCGCGGCGCGATAGCGGCCGGCGTCGCCGTCACGGCGGCGCTGGCCGCGGCCACGACGACCACCGCGAGCGCCGCCGGACCCGGCCCGGCGGCCCCGCCGGGCCCCCGGCCCGTCGACCGGGTGGAGTACTTCACCGGTCCGGGCGGCCATCCGCTGCACACCACCGTCCCCGCCGCGGAGCCGCTCTCCCCGGCGGAGCGGTCGACGATCGCCGCCGACGGCGACGTCACCTCGATCGTCCGCAACGGCCCCGTGGGCAGCAAACTCGACATCGTCTTCATCGGCGACGGCTACACCGCCGCGCAGCAGGGCGACTTCCACGCGGACGTCCGCGCCAAGTGGGCGAAGATCGCCGCGGTCCAGCCCTATGCCTCGTACACGAACCTCTTCAACGTCTGGGCCGTCGACGCCGTCTCCCGGCAGTCCGGCGTCTCCGGCGACCCGGTGCAGAGCGTGGTCAAGGACACCGCCCTCGGCTCCAACTTCTTCTGCGGCGGCACCGAGCGGCTGCTGTGTGTGAACACCCGCAAGGTCGAGTCGTACGCGGCCAAGGCCCCGGCCGCCGATCTGGTCGTGGTGCTCTCCAACTCCACCAAGTACGGGGGCGCGGGCTACAACGACGTCAGCTCCCAGGTCGGCTACGACGGCATCGCCACCGCGTCCTCCGACCATCCGCAGTCCGACCAGATCGCCGTCCACGAGACGGGCCACTCGCTGGGGAAGCTCGCCGACGAGTACGACTACGGGCAGCCGGGCACGTACACCGGCCCCGAGCCCGCCCAGGCCAACATCAGCAAGCTCACGGCCGGTCCGATGGGCGCGCAGCGCAAGAAGTGGTACCGCTGGCTCGGCCAGACCTCCCCGGACGGCGGGACGGTCGGCGCGTACGAGGGCGGCGGCTACTACCAGCACGGGCTCTACCGCCCGACCGAGAACTCGATCATGCGGACGCTCGGCCGGCAGTTCAACCTGCCCGGCCGTGAGGCGATGATCGCGGGCTTCCACCGCCATGCGTCCGTACTGAGCAGCACCACGCCGACCGGCCGGCCGCTGGCCCGCACGGACCGCGTCACCGTCCAGGCCCCGGCCTCCGCGCCCGTGCGCTGGTACGTCGACGGCCGCGAGGCCCGGTCCGCGCGCGGCGCGGCGACGGTCGCGCCGCGCACGCTCGGCGTGCCCGCCGACGGCCGCCCGCACACCGTGACGGCCCGCGCCGCCGACCGTACGGACGCGGTCCGCGACCCGGCGCTGCGTGCGCTGCTCACAGGGTCGCTGACCTGGCAGGTCGTCGGCTAGGTCCCGTGGTCGGGGCCTAGGAGGCGGTCCCGGACGCTGCGGTCGTCTCCGGCGCGGCGCTCTCGCCGGCGGCGCGGGCGCATACGTCCAGCAGGCCGCCGTCGGCGTACGCGCGGGTGAGCCGGTCGAAGCCCCGGTCGAGGACGTCGTGGACGTCCTCGCGGACGCGGGCGGCCGGCTCGCCCGCCGCGAGCTCGCCGTGCAGGACCTCGAAGGCGGTGGTGCCGACCGAGACGACGAACGCCGCGAAGATCGCCAGTTCCTGGCGGTGCACGGGGTCCGCGCCCGCCGCGCCCGCCCGCTCGACGAGGTGTTCGGTCAGCAGCACCTTGCGCTGCTCCAGGAGCGGCAGGAAGCTGCGGCGCAGCGCGGCGCTCGGCAGCAGGATGCGGGCGAAGACGCGGCTCCGCTCGACCCACTGGTCGGACAGGACGAGCTCGAAGGAGTCGAGGTAGAAGTCCCGCAGCTGGGCGAGGAGTTCGGCGCCGGCGGGGGCGTCCGCGACGGCGCCGGGGAGCTTGGCGATGAACTCCTGCCTGCGGCTGAAGAAGATGTCCTCCTTCGACGCGAAGTGCGTGAAGACGGTGGCGGGGGCCACGTCGGCCTCGGCGGCGATCCGGGTGAGGGTGACGGAGTCGAAGCCCTGCTCGGCGAAGAGCCGGAAGGCGGCGTCGTAGATGGCGCAGCGGGTGCGCTCCCGCTTGCGGGGGCGGATCCCGGTCGCGGTCCCTGTCCCGGTTCCCGTCCCGCGCGCGGTCCTGGCGTCCGGGTCGGGGTCGGCTACGGCGGTGGGCGTGTGCTCCGTCATGGGTCCAGGGTAGCCCGCCCCTGAAAGAAAAATATAGGTGCTACATTTTTAGAGCTGCTCTAGTTCGGTTGGAGCAGCATCACCCAGCACCACTTGGAGCCCCCGCCATGTCAACCGCGTCCGCCCCGTCCGTCACGAGTACCGACAACGGTCGCCCGCCCGCCCAGAAGCGGCTGCCGACCACGGCGATCCTCGTCATCGCGTGTGCGGCGCAGTTCATGGTCATCCTCGATGTGTCGATCGTGAACGTCGCCCTCCCCTCGATGCGGGACACCCTGCACCTGGCCCCCGCCGGCCAGCAGTGGATCGTCAACGCCTACACCCTCGGCTTCGCCGGCCTGCTGCTGCTCGGCGGCCGCGCCGCCGACCTCGTCGGCACGAAGAAGGCGCTGCTCACCGGGCTCGGCGTGTTCACCCTCGCCTCGCTCGTCTGCGGCCTCGCCAGCAGCGGCGGGGCGCTGATCGCCGCCCGCGCGGCGCAGGGCGTCGGCGGCGCGGTCCTCGCGCCCGCCACCCTCACCCTGATCATGACGACGTTCACCGAGCCCCGGGCCCGTACCCGTGCCATGGGCGCCTGGAGCGCCGTCATGGCGGCCGGCGGCGCGACGGGCGCGGTCATCGGCGGCATCCTCACCGAGTACGCGGGCTGGCGCTGGGTCTTCTTCGTCAACGTGCCGCTAGGCGTCGCCCTGATCGCCGCCGCCGTCGCGTACGTACCGGCCGCCGCCGGCATCCGGGGCGGCCTCCGCCGCCTCGACATACCCGGCGCCGTCTCCGTCACCGCCGGCCTGACCGCACTGGTCTACGGCATCATCTCGACCGAGAGCCACGACTGGAGCGCCCCCGAGGTCTGGGCCTCGCTCGGCGGGGCCGTGCTCCTGCTCGCCGCCTTCGTCCTCATCGAGTCGAAGGTCGCCCACCCGCTGGTGCCGCTCGCGATCCTGCGCCGCCGCACCCTGGCCACCTCCAACATCGTGGTGCTGCTCATGGGCGCCGCCATGTTCTCGATGTGGTTCCTGCTCTCCCTCTACCACCAGCAGGTCCTCGGCTTCAGCGCGATCCAGGCCGGGCTCAGCTTCCTGCCCGGCTCCCTCTCGGTCATCGTGGGCGCGCAGCTCGCCACCCGGCTCCTCGGCCGTACGGGGCCGCGCCCGCTGCTGGTCGGCGGCATGCTGGTGAGCACCGCCGGGTTCGCCTGGCTGTCGTTCATCGGCGCGCACGGCAGCTACGCCACGGACGTGCTGGTGCCGCTGATGCTCTGCGCGTTCGGCATGGGCCTGTCGATGATGCCCGCGACGGTCGCCGCGACCACCGGCACCGCCCGCGCCGAGGCGGGCCTGGCCTCCGGCCTCGTCAACACCTCGCGTCAGGTGGGCGGCGCGATCGGCCTCGCCGTCCTCGCCACCATCGCGTCCCACGCGACCGCCTCGCACCTGGTGTCCCACCCGCACGACGCCGCGTCCGCCCTGACCGCCGGATACGGGCGCGCCCTGCTGGTGGCCGCCGCGTTCACCGCGTGCGCGGCCGTCGGCAGCCTGCTGCTGCCGGGCCGCAAGGAGAACCACCCGGCGGTGTAGCGCGGAAGAAGGCTCCCCGGCGCCGTCGCCCGCGCCGGGGAGCCTTCTCGTGTCGCGATGCCTACAGCGCGGTGATCATTCCTCCGTCGCACCGGTACGTCGAGCCGGTGAGGTAGCCCGCCCGGTCCGAGCACAGGAACGCCGCCAACTCACCCATGTCCTCGGGCGTTCCGTACCGCCCGGCCGGGATGAGGCCCTCCGTGTGCGCCCGGACCTCGTCGGCGGTGACGCCCCGGTCACCGGCCCGCGCGGCGTCGACCGCCCGCACGCGCGGGGTGTCGATACGGCCGGGGACGATCGAGTTCACGGTGATCCCGTCGCCCGCGAGGTCGTTGGCCAGCAACTTCAGATACGCGTTCACGGCGGACCGGACGACCGAGGAGACGGCGAGTTCGCCGATGGGCGAGACGACCGAGCTGGAGGAGACGTACAGCAGCCTGCCCCACCGGTTCTCGCGCATGGCCCCGACGACGGATTCGACCACCTGCCGCAAGGACAGGAACATCGAGCTGTACGCCTGGGAGAAATCGTCCGCCGTGGCGGCGGTGACGCGCCCCGGCCGGTACCCCGGCCCGTTGAGCACGGCGATGTCGAAGCTCTTCCCGCACCGCCCGAGGGCGTCCGGGACGTCCTCCGGCCGGGAGAGGTCGAGGCCGATCCCGGAGACGGCGGGGGCGCCGGCCGGCGGCGTGATGTCCGCCGCCGCCTTGCCGGCCCGCTCCGCGTCGCGGCCGGCGACGGTCACCGCCGCGCCCCGCGCGGCGAGGCTCCGCGCGATCCCCAGCCCGATGCCCGAGGTCCCGCCCAGTACCAAGGCGGTCTTGTTACGCACTGACCTTCTCCTTTCGATTCGCGGCAGTGGTGAAGACGTGCAGGGCCAGCAGCACGGCCGCGAACCCGAGGAAGATCAGCACGATGGTGGTGAAGCCGGTGATGACCACGCTGTCGAACGCCAGCAGCAGCAGTCCGGTGAAGAACATCTTGATGGCGCCCTGGACCGCGCTCGCCGCGCCGCGGGACTTCTCCACCATCGTCATGCTCAGGGTCAGCGTGAGCGGGGCCACCACACCGCAGGTGAAGCCCAGCGCCACCGAGAACACGCCGATCTTCCACAGACTGCTGTCGAGGTCCGCGAAGACCGAGACCACGAATATCACCAAGTAGGCCACGAGGCCCCGGAGATAGGTGTCCTTGGGCGTCCAGCCGATCCAGCTGTTGAAGAAGGACCCGCAGATGATGGAGACTGAATAGAGGATGTAGAAGAGGCTGTTGCCCAGCGGGCTGACGCTCAGCGCGTCAAATGCGAAGGGAGCCGTCGCGTAGAACGCGATGGTGAAGGAGAAGATCAGCGCCGAAGCGATGCTGTACGACGTGAAGTTGAGGTTCTTGAGAACGCTCGTGTACGCCTCCACCTTGCCCGTCTTCCCCTGACCGCCCGCCGGCGCCGGATGGGTCTCCGGCATCAGCGAGGCGATCATGACCAGCCCGGCGACCACGGCCAGCGCGAACAGCAGGAACTGCATGTGCCAGCCGAAATGGACGCCGATGAAACTGCCGATCAGCGGGGCCAGCGACGGCGAGAGCTGGCTCGCCATCGAAAAATAGGAGAACGCCTTGCGCAGCTTTCCGGGCTCCTGCAAGGTGTCCACGATCAATGCTCGGGATATCACGGTGCACGATGCTGTGCCCAGGGCAGTCAGCACGCGGGAGATGTCCAGCACGACGATATTGTGGGCGAGATAGCCCAGGAGCAGACCCACTGCGGCGACGCCGAGTCCCGACGTCAGGGCTATCTTGCGGCCCTTGGCGTCGGAGAGACTCCCGTAGAAGAACTGGGCCAGGCCGAGCACGATCATGTAGAACACGATGAGGTTCTTCATGGTGCCCTGCCCGACGTCCAGATCCTTCTGGATGGTCGGGAGAGACGGGTTGAAAAAATCCACTGCCATCAGACCGATGACAACACTGAAAAAAGCGAAGCAAAGTACGCGCACTTCGTTGCTCGTAAACTTCGCACCAGACATCTCCGCCGCCTACCTCTGTGTTATTTCTGTGGTGCGCACCTCAGCACCGTCCTGAACGGGCCGAGTCATGCATGGTTTTCACTCTTCGACCGCGCGAAGGACCTCAGGTTCTCCTGGTACGACCGCGCTGGAGTGGCGGCGTCGCGGTCGACGGCTATGTGCAGTACCTGGACGCCGCCGTCGCCCTTGATCTTCTGGGCGACGGTGTCCAGCTCGTCGAGCGTGTTCACCCGGAACCCCTCCGCCCCGAGGGACTCGGCGAACTTCACCCAGTCGTGGTCCGGGAGCACGCTCAGCTCCGCGAGGTTCTCCTTGTTGTTCATATGGGTCGCGCCGTAGGCGGAGTTGTCGAATATCGCGAAGACGATGTTCCGGCGGTACCGCACGGCGGTCTGTATCTCCGCGCCGCTCATGAGGGCGCAGCCGTCCCCCGTGATGACGAGGCACGGTTCCTCGCGGGCGAAGGAGACGCCGATCGCCGCGCCGAACGCCCAGCCCATCACGCCCATGGTGGTGCTGGAGTAGAAACCGGCGTCGATCCGCGTCTTCCAGTAGTGCGTGGCGAAGGACCGGTGGTTTCCCGAATCCGCTATGCAGGCACGGTCGCCCAGCCACTTGTTCAGGCACTCCACCGCGCGGCCGGGGTGCATCGCGCCCGGGTCCTCGTCGGGGAGCGGCACGTACAGCGGAATGCGCCGCGTACGTTCTCCGAGCTCCGCGTTCCAGGGGAATTTCGCCCCGGCGTCCTTTCCGTACCCCTTGCCGTACCCCGTCAGCGAGTCCTCCCAGTGGCGCAGGAACAGCAGCTCGTCGCAGAGCAGCGTCCGGGAGCCCGGGGAGAAGTTGCCGATGTCCTCGACCGCCGACGTCACCTCGATGACGTTCTTGGCCCGGGAGAGCCGGGCGTCGTACGCGTTGGTGTTCCACTGCGTGGGCCGGCACCCCAGCAGCAGCACCGTTTCCGGGGCCTGTTCGGTGAAGAGCTCGATGGCCCGCAGATTCCCGGAGTACCCGAACACGCCGACACTGTTCGGGTGGCTCTCGGTGAAAGCGCCCTTGGCGTCCACGGTGCAGCCGACGAGGATGTCGTGGGATTCGGACAGCCGGGTCAGCAGCTGCCGCACATCCTTCTTGTTGGCGTGCGAACCGACCAGCACGGCGACGCTCGCGGAGGAATTGACCGTGGCGAGCACGCTCTGGAGTTCCTGTTCGTCGCACTGGACGCGTGAGGACGACAGCGACCGCATGCTGATGGCGGATTCCGCCGTGTCCGCCGTGAGCACATCCGCGGCATAGGACAGATACACCGGCCGGGTGGGGCACTCGACCAGTTTCCTCAGCGTGATGTTCCAGTACCGGATCGGGTGGCGCGCGCTGCGCACCTGGAGCGCCGAGCTGGTGATGGGCGTCAGCATCGCCGCGACGTCGAGGCCCGTGGGCGTCACGTCCTGGAGGGCGTCGTGGGCGTCGAACCCCCGCGGCACGTGGCCCGACAGCAGCGTTACGGGCGAGCGGTCGGCGTCCGCGTTGACCAGGCCCGCCACGGCGTTGGCCACGCCCGGACCGTCCAGCGCGATGGCCACGCCGGTGCCCTCCGACGCCCTGGCGTAGCCGTCGGCCATCGCCGCGGCCCCGCCCTCGGCGGCGGCGATCACCGGCGAGATCCGGGGGTGGCCGGCCGGGTCCGCCGCCCGGTAGTTCGACATGAACGCGTTGATCATCTTCCCCGGGACCATGAAGAAGGCCGAAACCCCCTCGTCCCAGAGGGAATCCAGGATCACCCGTGACACGTTCGGCATCAGCGGGATTCCTGTTCCACGATGTCGGCCAGGCCGCGGTACCCGATGCCGTCGGTGAAGACGGTCCTGCCGCACGATTCCTCGATCAGTTCGCGCGAGATGTTGGGCAGGTCGGCGAAGAAGTTGTTCGCCTTGTGGTTGGTGAAATCGGAGATGTGCAGCTTCTCCGTCAGCCGGGCCCGCAGATACCGCAGATAGTCCTGGGTCACCGCGCCGCCGACGGAGAAGGTCCACTGCAGGGCGAGGCGCTCGACATCGCTCTCCACCTGCGGCTGGGTGCCGCGGTGCACCGCGCGGTAGTCGAATATCACCAGGTCCCCGGCCTTGTTCCGCACGGTGTTCCGCTCCGTGTACGCGTGATGGCTCACGAGGTCCTCACGCTCCTCGCGGGAGCGCAGCGGGCTGGACTGGACGATGTCCATGCCGCCGCCCCGGACGGGGTCGTTGTCCTGGAGATAGATGTTGAACATCAGGATCGCGGGGAAGTCGCCGGGCTTGTTGACGGGCACCGACAGCATGCGGTCGTCGATATGCCAGTTGACCACCAGCCCCTTGCGGATGGTGAAGTTCGGGTACAGCAGCAGGGACCCGACCTTGTTGTTGAGGTCGGCCACCATCTCGTAGAACTTCTCGGAGAAGAGCGCTTCCTTGAGCTCGGGGCTCCGCAGGAACAGGCTCGGCGGCATCGTCCCGCCGACGCCGTTCGAGAGGATCTCCTCGGACACGTGCCGAAGGCTCCGCACGGTCTCGGGGTCGAGGTAGTTCTCGATGACGCAGTAGCCCTCTTCGGCGAGCTGATCGAAGTGCGCGGCCTCGAATACCATTTCTGATCCTTCCTCGGATGTCTGCGACTACGCTGCTTCGACGGGGTGTTCCAGCACGCCGACGCCGGCGACCTCGGCGCGCACGGTGTCACCGGGCTTGATCACCGCGGCGCCGGGCGTGCCGGTGGCGATGACGGTTCCGGCCGGAAGCGTGCGGCCCGCGGAGAAGTACTCCAGGATCTTCGCCGGGTCGTGCTTCATATTGCTCGCGGTGTTGCGCGCGACGACCTCGTCATTGAGGTAGGTGGTGATGCAGATGTCCGCCAGGTCCTTGCTCTGCTCCTGATCCCGCAGCACCAGACTCGGGCCGATGCTGGCGAAGGTGTCGAAGCCCTTGCTCCACGGGATGTAGCGGAGGTTCTCGCGGATGGCGTCCTCGGCCGTCATATCGATGACGGTGGTGAACCCGAGAATGTAGTCGAAGGCGTATTCCGCGGAGACGTTCTTGGCGTCCTTGCCCAGCACGATCCCCAGCTCCGCCTCGGCGGTGACGCGGTTGGACTGCGCGGGGACCTTGATGGCGTCGCCGTTGGCGATCACGCAGCTGTACGGACGCAGATACGAGCCCGGAAACACGGGCTGGGTCGCCTCCAGGTCCTTGGCATGGGCGACGAAGTTGAGCCCGACGCCCCAGATCTGCGGAATGGACGACAGGAGCAGGGAGTCCCGGAGGGAGACCTTCCCGATGTCGATGCTCTCGCGGCCGGCGGCGCGCTGTTCGCGGAACGCGTCGGACAGCCGCCGCATCTTCTGCGCCGCGATGAGCTGGGCGACATCGATCGGCAGCGTCTCGTTCAAGGAGTCCGCCAACTGGCGCACCGAAGCCTTGTAGCCGTCGTGGTCCTCCAGGACGATGTCCTGCTGCCGGTCGACGACGTGCGGGTAGACCTTGACGTTCACATTCCTACTCCGTCTCCATGAAGGACTTCGCGATGGCTTCGATATCGGTGCGGACGAGATCCTGCTGATAGGCCAGCGGCTTCACCGCGTCCATCAGCGTGGTCCGGCTGATCGAGTACTTCTCGGCCATGTCGGAGATGGCGGGGAAGTTCTTGGAGTGCAGCCCGTACAGCGCGCCGAGCACCTGGAGTTCACGGTCGGTCTTGAGGGTCTCCAGCCGGGATACGCAGTACTCGCTGGTGTAGGCGAGGGCGTCCGTGTTGTAGATCCGTTTGTTCTCGCGCAGTTCCAGCGCGGCGGCCATCTGCTCCAGCACGGCATTGCCGGCGTCCCGGCCGAGCCCGGCCAGCGTGCAGTCGACGATGGACGCGCCGTTCTCCGCGGCGGCCATGGAGTTGGCGTTGGCCAGCCCCAGGTTGTTGTGGCCGTGGAAGCCCAGCGGCGTCCGCAGCCGGCGCGACGCCGTGCCGAAGAGCTCCGCCGTGCGCTCGGGCAGGAACTGCCCCACTGAATCGACGAAGTACAGGCCGTCGAGGTCGCAGGAGTTCTCGATCCGGCGGCCGATCTCCACGGCCTCCTCGGTATCGCACACATGCGACTTCATCAGGTTCACGAAGACCGTCAGGCCGAGTTCCTTGGCGCGCTCGACGTAGTCGAAGACCAGCTCGTACGCCTTCATATCGGCCCCGATGCGGGTGAATTTCATCCCCGCGTCGGCCAGCGGCTCCAGATCCTCCACGGAAGCGACCGCGGCCTGCGCGAACATGCCCCAGCCGGCGTCCGCGGGAAGAAACCGGGCGGCGAGGTCGCACCACTCGCGATCGGAGATATTCGACTCGGCGATCGTATTTCCCTTGATGCCGAGCCCGTGCCCGACCTCGATCCATTCCAGCCCCGAGGAGCTGACGGCCGCGAGAATGGTCTCGATCGTCTGCATGTCGAACTGAAAATTAACGGAGTAGGCGCCGTCCCGTACCGTGCAGTCCATGATGGTATGCCGGGGCGGCTGTGGGAGCAGGGGAGTGCGTTGCTTGTTCACTGGCATGACTTTCCTCCTGTTGATTTCCCCTTGATGACGTATGGCGCGCATCGTGCAGGTGTTGAACAGGGGTGACGCAGTGGAGCAGGCAGCGGAGAACGACCTCTGCGGCGGGTTGGAAATTCACAGGCGGGCGACATTGACAGCCTGATTCCGGCAGGCCGATGCCGAGGCCGGATCGAAATGAAATGCTCCTCGAATGCGACTAAATGTGACATCGCGCAGGATGACTACATCGATTGCGAGGACGAGAAAGAGAGTCGGCCATAGGTCTCGGCGACCTTTACCGACCCGAACGCTGATTCAGCGAGGACAGAGCCCATGGCAAGACTCCGGTGCAGGGCTTGCGGCATGCTCACAGCAGTCTTCCCCCGACTGTCATGGTGCTGATGAAGCGCGCGGACCGTGCCGGCCGGCCGCGTTCGGCCAACCTCGATGCATACTGAATCAAGGTGCCCGTGTACCTCGCAACTGCTTTCAGGTTTCTTGAGGCGTTCTTTACGCGACGTGTCACGCCCAGGACGCTGCGCGTCGGCGGGAGTTCACCGAGCGAGCCGACCGCCGACGTGCGTTCCGATCCGCTCCAGTACCCCAAACCCCAACTGTCTAAGGCCAGTTGAGGTGCACGTTCGGAGCGAATAGTTGTGACCCACGTCGCAATGAACGCATCAGAATGTGCCTTACGGGCAATAGTCCTCGCGAGTCCGGAGCCCGCGATCGAGTCCTCCGCGCGCTATCTGTCCGATGTCGCCGGAATCACCAAGTCCGCCCCGCAGAGGGGCATTTCACATGAGCGGCGGGATTGCGCACTGCTGGTCCGTGATGCCCCATCCGAGAAGACTGATGCCCTGTCAAACTATCGGGTTACGTCATTCACACCGGTTCGATTTTCAACAGGGTGCGGATTCCCGTTGATTTGGCCCGCGAAGCATCTTCGCGGCAGATGATTTCCGATACGGGGTGACGGGCGGCCGGGCGGTCGAGCGGCCGGGCGGCCGGGACCCCGGGCCCATCGCGGAGCTGTACGCCGAGCGGGGCGGCGGGAGGCCGGACTGCCCGGAGGCCGAGCGCGGGCGCGCGACCACCGCCATCACCGCCACCACGTGTACGAGGACAGCCTCGCCGTCGCCCACGCATTCGATGCGGGAAAGGTCCAGGGAGGCCACTGAGGCCACTGAGGCATCCATGAAGTACCGCACCACAGCAGGCCGTTGACGGGTTCAGTCGGCCCGGTCGCCGCGTCGTCTCGCCGGTTCCCGACCCGAGCGGAGCGGGCCGGTACGGTACCCGCCCGTCGGCTGATGCGTGGGGCAAGATGAGGCCATGGGGACCTTCGGTGGAGACGGTCGGCTGCTGGCCGGGCGTTACCGGCTCGGGGAGCGGCTCGGGCGGGGCGGTATGGGGACGGTCTGGCGGGCCACCGATGAGCTGCTCGGGCGTGAGGTCGCGGTGAAGGAACTGCACCTGACCGACGCGCTGTCCGCCGCCCAGGCGGACGAGCAGCGGCAGCGGACGCTGCGGGAGGCCCGTACGGTCGCGCAGCTCAAGCATCCGAACGTGATCGTCCTGCACGACGTGGTCGAGGAGGACGGGCGGCCGTGGATCGTCATGGAGCTCGTCGACGGCCGGTCGCTGGCCGACGCGCTCGCCGCGGACGGGCCCGTCGGGGCGCGCGAGGCGGCGCGGATCGGGGTGGCGATGCTGGGCGCGCTGCGCGCCGCGCACGCGCAGGGGGTGCTGCACCGCGACATCAAACCCCCCAATGTGCTGATGGAATCCGGCACCGGCCGCATCGTGTTGACGGACTTCGGCATCGCGCAGGTCTCCGGAGTCACCACGATCACGGAGACGGGCGCCTTCGTGGGGTCGCCCGAGTACACCGCCCCCGAGCGGATGTCCGGCCGTACGACCGGGCCGGAGTCCGACCTGTGGTCGCTCGGCGTGCTGCTGTGCGCGGCGCTCAGCGGCGAATCGCCGTTCCGGCGCGACTCGTTGGGCGGAATCCTGCACGCCGTGGTCTATGACGAGATCCGGCCGCCCGTCGCCGCGGGCGAGCTGCTGCCCGTCGTGCGGGGCCTGTTGGAGCGGGACCCGGCGCGAAGAATGGGGGCGGAGGAGGCGGAGGGGCGGCTGAGCGCGTATCTGCGTACGGGCCGGATGCCGGTGCTCGGACGCCCGTACGCGCCGACCCAGGCCGGCGTGCCCGTCCCCGTCGCGCCGTCCGCCGTCGCGTCCTCCTCCGCCGTCACCCGCATCCGCCGGTCCTTCCCGCGCCCGCCGGCGTCCCAGGACGCGCTGTCGCCGGAGGCGGCGCAGGCGGCGCGCGCGAACCGGGCCCGGACCGCGCTGCTGGCCGCCGTCGCGGTCGTCGCGCTGGCGGGGGTGGGCGCGGGGTTCGCCGCGCTGATCCTCGGCGGCGGCGAGGGCGGCGGGCACGGGAGCACGTCTGGCACCCCCACCCCCTCGGGCAGCGCCACGACGCGCCCCTCCGAACGGTCCACGGACGACCGTACGTCCCCGGCCTCCCGGCCCGTCCCGAAGCCGCCCGCCTCGGAGCTCGCGCCGGGCCCGTCCGCGCGCATCACCGTCCCCGTCGGCTACCACCTGGTGCGCGACCCGGCCGGCTTCGCCCTCGCCGTCCCCGACGGCTTCACCCGCTCCTTCGAGCCGCCGCGCGTCTTCTACTACGCGCCGGGCAAGACGTTCCGCCTCGGCGTCCACATCCAGGACCAGCGCCCGGACGGCCCGATGGGCGCGACGCGCGCCTCGCACGCGCAGGGCGCGGCCCACTATCCGGGCTACCGCTCGGCCCGCGTCGAGCGGCTCTCGCGCGCCGGACGCCCGGCCGCGCTGTGGGAGTTCACCTGGAACGGCTTCGGCGAGGACGCGGGCCCCCGCCACACCCGCGACCTCACGTGGAACGAGGGCGGCAAGATGTACGACGTGTGGGTCTCCTCCCCGGCCGGCGAGGCCGCCGCGGGCCGCCGCCACTTCGACGCCGCGCTCGACACGTTCGTACGGACCGAGCCGAAGTCGGCGCCCTGAACCGTCGCGCCCCGTCTGACCTGCACATACACCCATCCACGCCAGTGAACGCTGGCGCAGTTGTGTGTGACCGGTGAAAACTGGCTACTGGCGGGTACCCAAAGCGCCCGCCCCGTCATACGCTCGCCGCATGACGGACTCGCAGGGCAGCCCACAGGACCGTTCGATCCCGGCCGGCGGCAACCCCGTCGCCGCCCCCGGCGCGCGTACCGCCGCCGACGTGGTCACCCCCGACCTCGTCGCCCGCCTGACCCGCGGCGTCATCGGCAGCGGCACCACCGCCAACCACACCCCCTTCACCGGGGAGAAGCTCGCCGACCTGCCCGAGGCCACCCCCGACGACGTCGCCGAGGCGTTCGCGCGGGCCCGCGAGGCGCAGCGCGGCTGGGCGGCCACGCCCGTACAGCGCCGCGCCGCGATCCTCCTGCGCTTCCACGACCTCGTGCTGCGCCGCCAGTCCGAGGTCCTGGACCTCATCCAGCTGGAGACCGGCAAGACGCGGCTGCACGCGCACGAGGAGGTGCAGGGCGTCGCCGTGGCCTCCCGCCACTACGGCCGCCGCGCCCACGCCTATCTGCGGCCCAAGGCGCACACCGGGGTCGTCCCGACGCTGACCAAGGTCACCGAACTGCGCCAGCCGCGCGGCGTCATCGGCCAGATAGCCCCCTGGAACTACCCGCTCGAACTCTCCGTCAGCGACGCCCTCCCCGCCTTCGTCGCGGGCAACGCCGTCGTCATGAAGCCCGACACCGAGACGGCGCTCACCGCCCTGTGGGCCCGCGACCTCCTCATCGAGGCCGGGCTGCCGGCCGCCGTCTGGCAGGTCGTCCTCGGCGAGGGCCCCGTCGTCGGCCCCGCCGTCGTCGCCCACGCCGACTACGTCTCCTTCACCGGCTCCACCCGTACGGGCCGCGAGGTCGCCCAGGGCGCCGCCGCCCGCCTCGTCGGCGCGTCCCTCGAACTCGGCGGCAAGAACGCCATGCTGGTCCTCGACGACGCCGACGTCGACAAGGCCGCCGCGGGCGCGGTCCGCGGCTGCTTCTCCTCCGCCGGGCAGCTGTGCATCTCCATCGAGCGGCTGTACGTCCACGACTCCGTGGCCGACGCGTTCCTGGACCGCTTCGCCGCCCGCACGAAGGCGATGCGGCTCGGCGCGGCCCTCGCCTACGGCGCGGACATGGGATCGCTGGTGAGCGAGCGGCAGTTGGAGACCGTCAGCCGGCACGTGGAGGAGGCCGTCGCCAAGGGCGCCCGGCTCGTCGCGGGCGGCCGGGCCCGCCCCGACGTCGGCCCGCTCTTCTACGAGCCGACGATCCTCGACGGCGTCGAGCCCCCCATGTCCGTGTGCACGGAGGAGACCTTCGGGCCCGTCGTCTCCGTCTACCGCTTCACCGACGAGCAGGAGGCGGTGGAGCGCGCCAACGGCACGCCGTACGGGCTCAACGCCAGCGTCTGGTCCAAGGACGGCCGCCGCGGCCGGGCCGTCGCCGCCCGGCTGCGGGCCGGGACGGTCAACGTCAACGAGGCGTACGCCGCCGCGTACGGCAGCGTCCAGTCGCCGATGGGCGGCATGGGCGACTCCGGGCTCGGCCGCCGCCACGGCTCCGAGGGCATCCTCAAGTACACGGAGGCGCAGACCGTCGCCCAGCAGCGGATCATGCCGCTGGCCCCCGCCTTCGGCCTCGACGACGAGAAGTACGCGCGGCTGATGACCCGCAGCCTGCGCGTGATGAAGGCGCTCCGCCTCCGCTGACCGACCGCACGGCCCGGGCCGACCGCCCGCACGGCCCGGGCCGGTCCGCCAACCCCACCGATCTCAAGGAGAGCCAGTGTCACGGGAGAAGTGCGTCCACGACTACGACGTGATCGTCGTCGGCTCCGGCTTCGGCGGCGCGGTGACCGCCCTGCGCCTGACCGAGAAGGGCTACCGCGTGGGCGTCCTGGAGGCGGGCCGCCGCTTCACCCGCGACACCCTCCCCAAGAACTCCTGGGACCTGCGCAACTACCTGTGGGCCCCCGCGCTCGGCCTCTACGGCATCCAGCGCGTCCACCTCCTCGGCAAGGTGATGGTCCTCGCCGGAGCCGGCGTCGGCGGCGGCTCGCTCAACTACGCCAACACCCTCTACGTACCGCCGAAGGCATTCTTCGACGACCCGCAGTGGTCCGGCATCACCGACTGGCAGCAGGAGCTGGCCCCCTATTACGACCAGGCGCAGCGCATGCTCGGCGTCCGGCTCAACAGGACCATGACCCCCTCCGACGTCCATCTCAAGGCCGCCGCCGAGAAGATGGGCGTGGGCGACACCTTCCACATGGCGCCCGTCGGGGTGTTCTTCGGCGACGGCGACGACGCGCGGGGCGAGGTGCGGGCCGCCCCCGGCGGCGAGGTCCCCGACCCGTACTTCGGCGGCGCGGGCCCGGCCCGCACGGCGTGCACCGAGTGCGGCGAGTGCATGACCGGCTGCCGCCACGGCGCGAAGAACACCCTCAACGAGAACTACCTCCACCTCGCCGAGCGGGCCGGCGCCGTCATCCACCCCATGACGTCCGTCGTGGCCGTCCGCGAGGACCCGGCGGGCGGCTACCAGGTCGCCGCCCGCCCCACCGACGACCGGCGCACGGGCCGGGCCACGGTGTTCCGCGCCGGACAGGTCGTCATCGCCGCCGGCACGTACGGCACCCAGACCCTGCTGCACACCATGCGGGACAAGGGCCTGCTGCCGGGCATCTCGCCGCGCCTCGGCCACCTCACCCGCACCAACTCCGAGGCCCTCGTCGGCGCGCAGACCGACGACCGCCGCTACCGCAGGGCACACGGCGCGCCCAGGGCCGACTTCACCCAGGGCGTCGCCATCACCTCGTCGGTGCACCCCGACGAGAACACCCACATCGAGCCCGTGCGGTACGGCAAGGGGTCCAACTCGATGGGCGCGCTCACCGTCCTCCAGGTCCCGCACGGCGGCCGCGCCCCCAAGGCCCTCGCCTACGCGGCCCGCTGCGCCCGCCACCCCCTGCTGCTGCTCCGCTCCCTGTCCAACCGCCGCTGGTCCGAGCGGACCATCATCGGCCTGGTCATGCAGTCCCTGGACAACTCCCTCACCACCTACCGCAAGCCGAAGGGGCTCGGCAAGGGCCTCCTCACCGCCCGCCAGGGCCATGGCGCGCCCAACCCGGACCACATACCGGAGGCGACGCGGGCCGCGTCCCTCATCGCGGAGGAGATCGGCGGCTTCGCGGGCAGCAATGTCGGCGAGCTGATGGGCACGCCGCTGACCGCGCACTTCCTCGGCGGCTGCCCCATCGGCGCGGACGCGGAGCACGGCGTCATCGACCCGTACCACCGGCTGTACGGGCATCCGGGCATCCACGTCGTCGACGGCTCGGCCGTCTCCGCGAACCTCGGCGTCAACCCGTCCCTGACGATCACCGCCCAAGCGGAACGAGCCATGTCGTTCTGGCCGAACAAGGGCGAGGCGGACACCCGCCCTCCGCAGGGCGCAGCGTACGAGCGGCTGCCCGCGGTCGAGCCGCGCGGCCCGGCCGTGCCGAAGGAGGCGTACGCGGCGCTGACCCTGCCGTTCCTGCCGGTGCCCGCCGTGCCGCCGAAGAAGCCCGCGGACTGATCACGCCCCGGGCGGCGGGGGAGAGCGAAGGGCCCCGGGAGGCCGCTCGCGGGGGCGGAGCGGCCTGCCTCGGGGCCCTAGGCTGTCGGCTCCGGCGTCAGGGCAGCGCCGGTGCCGAAGGGGCGGCGCCGGGGGGAGCGCCGCTGGCTATGGGGTGCGCACGGGCTTCTGACGGCCCGGTGGTCGGGACCATTGGCGGTGCGTCGCGACGGGGTGTGCCGCTCTTCGCGCCTTGGATGCATCGTGCTGGATGCGCCGCGCCGCACGCAACCGTTTCGACCGGATACGGTCGGTCCCGGGCGTCCCCGGAACCGACCGTCCAGTGTGTGGTGACCGGGCTGCTGTCCCCTGCTGACCGGTCACCGGACCACCGGAGCGAGGTCCCACGACGTACGCGCTCGTACGTCACACGCTCCGGCGGCTCCGCCCTGTCGTGAAGGGCGCCCAGAGAACAGGGGCGGAAACCACGCGTGGATCTCAAGTGGGCCGCTCCTGGCTGGCGCGGACACCCGGTCCAACGAAGGCCGTCGGCGGCCGGTCACGCGCCGTACGGGTGACGGCCCCCGAACACAGGGCCGCGGACCGGCGCCCGCCCGCCGCCGGCGGCCTCAGACCCGGCCCCGGCACAGCTCCAGCAGCGTCATCGCCAGCGCCGTGCCCGGCTTGCCCAGCTGGTCGCTGTAGTGGGTGAGGATCTCCATCTCGCGGGAGAGGTTCACGCGGCGGCCGCCGGAGGCGATGCGCTCGCGCTGGATGACGGCCGAGGTGGCCATCCGTTCCTGTACGAGCCCGATGATCCGTCCGTCCAGATCGTCGATCCGCTCCCGCGCCCCGACGATCACGGAGGCGGCCTCGTCGGTACGGGCCCCGGTGTCGGCGGCGGTGTCGGCGGCGGTGGTCGTAGTCGTCACGTGTGTCTCCTGGGGGTCTGGGCCCCCGGAGCCGACGATCACTCTGATCGGACCCGGAACTCTCGGCGAGCGAACGCAGAACGCCCCGGGCCTGTCGGCCCGGGGCGCCTGGGAAGTCGCTTGTCGATCAAGCAGCACGACCATGGCAGCCGGACGGGCCGGTGCCATAGGTAAACACGAAGGTCGAGTGCGTGAACATGGGGCTCAGTATGTGCCCGTTAGAATCGAAAGTCCAACCCCCCGTTCCACCGCCGGAAGGCCGCCGAAGTGCCCTCAGCGTCCCCTGCAGCCGCCCCCGACACCGTTCTGGTCGTCGACTTCGGCGCGCAGTATGCCCAGCTCATCGCCCGTCGTGTCCGTGAGGCGCGGGTCTACAGCGAGATCGTCCCGTCCACCATGCCGGTGGCCGAGATGCTCGCCAGGAAGCCGAAGGCGATCATCCTCTCCGGCGGCCCCTCGTCGGTCTACGCCGAGGGCGCCCCGACCGTCGACCGCTCGCTCTTCGAGGCCGGGGTGCCGGTCTTCGGCATGTGCTACGGCTTCCAGCTGATGGCCACGGCGCTCGGCGGCACCGTCGACAACACCGGGGCCCGTGAGTACGGCCGTACGCCGCTGACGGTCTCCCGGCCCGGCTCCACCCTCTTCGAGGGCACCCCCGCCGAGCAGCCCGTATGGATGTCGCACGGCGACGCCTGCTCCGCCGCCCCCGAGGGCTTCACGGTCACCGCGTCCACGGACGTCGTGCCGGTCGCCGCCTTCGAGAACGACGACCTCAAGCTGTACGGCGTGCAGTACCACCCCGAGGTCATGCACTCCACCCACGGCCAGCAGGTCCTGGAGCACTTCCTCTACCGCGGCGCGGGCATCGAGCCCACCTGGACGACCACCAACGTCGTCGAGGAGCAGGTCGCCGCGATCCGCGAGCAGGTCGGCACGAAGCGCGCGATCTGCGGGCTGTCCGGCGGCGTCGACTCCTCGGTCGCCGCGGCGCTCGTCCAGCGGGCCATCGGCTCCCAGCTGACCTGCGTGTACGTCGACCACGGGCTCCAGCGCAAGGGCGAGACGGAGCAGGTCGAGAAGGACTTCGTGGCGGCCACCGGCGTGCAGCTGAAGGTCGTCGACGCGGAGGAGCGCTTCCTCACCGCGCTCGCCGGGGTCAGCGACCCCGAGCAGAAGCGGAAGATCATCGGCCGCGAGTTCATCCGCGTCTTCGAGCAGGCCCAGGCCGAGCTGGTGGCCGAGGCGGGCGCGGCCGGCGAGGACGTCGCCTTCCTCGTCCAGGGCACGCTCTACCCGGACGTCGTCGAGTCCGGCGGCGGCACCGGCACCGCCAACATCAAGTCCCACCACAACGTGGGCGGCCTCCCCGAGGACCTGGAGTTCGAGCTCGTCGAACCGCTGCGCCACCTCTTCAAGGACGAGGTCCGCATGGTCGGCACCGAGCTGGGCCTGCCCGACGCCATCGTCCAGCGCCAGCCCTTCCCCGGCCCCGGCCTCGGCATCCGCATCGTCGGCGAGGTCACCAAGGAGCGCCTGGACCTGCTGCGCGAGGCCGACGCCATCGCCCGCCAGGAGCTCTCGGCGGCCGGCCTGGACCGCGAGATCTGGCAGTGCCCGGTCGTCCTCCTCGCCGACGTCCGCTCCGTCGGCGTCCAGGGCGACGGCCGCACGTACGGCCACCCCATCGTGCTGCGCCCCGTCTCCTCCGAGGACGCCATGACGGCGGACTGGTCGCGCCTCCCGTACGACGTACTGGGCCGCATCTCGACCCGCATCACCAACGAGGTCGACGAGGTCAACCGGGTCGTCCTCGACATCACCAGCAAGCCCCCCGGCACCATCGAGTGGGAGTGACCTCCCACACGTAGCGGTCAACGCCGACGCCGTCGCTCATTCGTTTGGGCGGCGGCGTCGTCGTACCCCGTGGGTACGCTGCTCGTACAGGCGAGACTCTGCCGCATGGGAGCAACCATGAGCGCCGCACGTGAGTACGGGCGGCCCCGCCCGCCCGAGGGCGGCTGGACGGCGGACGACCTCGACCGGCTTCCGAATCTGCCTCCGCATACGGGGCTGATCGACGGGAGCCTTGTCTTCGGGAGCGCGCAGACCCGATTCCACTCGCGCACCCTGCGGCTCCTGGACAACGAGCTGCTCGCTCAGGCCCCGGAGCATCTGGACGTCGATCGCGGGATGACGGTCCGGCTGGACGACAAGAACCGCCCGGAGCCCGACATCGTGGTCTTCCGCGCGGAAGCCGCCACACACTCCGACCAGACCTGGTACGAGCCCGAGGACGTCGTCCTCGCCGTCGAGGTCGTCTCACCCGACTCCAGGGCCCGCGACCGCGAGGTGAAACCCCGCAAATACGCCGCCGCCGGCGTCCCGCACTTCTGGCGCGTGGAGAAGAGCAACGATCTCCCGGTCGTGTACGTGTACGAGCTGGACCCCGCCACCAGGGCCTACACGGCCGTCGGCATCTACCACAACCGCCTCAAGCTGTCGGTCCCGTTCCCCATCGACATCGATCTCACCGAGATCGACAACCTCTGACGGGCCCACCCCTGTTCTCCGGCGATACCGGGCGGTAGCTTCCGTCCCGTACAGACATACGCGCAGACACACCCGCGCGCTATCGCCGGAGGAGAGCCGTCATGCCGCAGGCACCGGAGCCCATACCCACGGATCAGCTTCAGTTCGCGATGCCGCCTGAGCACGAGAGCGTCGCCGACGAGCGGCGGTATCGCAAGGAGCGGCTGGCCGCCGCGTTGCGGCTGTTCGGGCGGTTCGGGTTCGAGGAGGGGGTGGCGGGGCACATCACCGCGCGGGACCCGGAGTTCACGGACTGCTTCTGGGTGAATCCGTTCGGGATGTCGTTCAAGCACATCACCGTCGACGACCTCATCCTCGTCAACCACGCCGGGCAGGTCGTCGAGGGCCGGTACCACGTCAACCAGGCCGCGTTCGCGATCCACTCCCAGGTCCACCAGGCCCGCCCCGACGTCGTCGCCGCCGCCCACAGCCACTCCACGTACGGGCGCGCCCTGTCCTGTCTCGGGGAGCTGCTGGACCCGATCACCCAGGACGTCTGCGCCTTCTACGAGGACCACGCGCTCTTCGACGACTACACCGGGGTGGTCGTGGACGAGGAGGAGGGGCGGCGGATCGCCAGTGCGCTCGGGGCGCACAAGGCCGTCATCCTGCGCAATCACGGGCTGCTGACGGTCGGGGACTCGGTGGACGCGGCGGCCTGGTGGTTCATCACGATGGAGCGGTCCTGCCAGGTGCAGCTCGCCGCGAAGGCGGCCGGGAAGCCGGTGCTCATCGACCACAAGAGCGCCGTGCACACCCGCGAGCAGCTCGGCAACGACCTCGTCGCGTGGATCAACTATCAGCCCCTCTACCAGCAGATCACGCGCAGCGAGCCGGAGTTGCTCGGCTGACAGCGGCCCGAATGTGAGTTCGGTTGCGCCGAGGTGCTCTCCGCATGCGGCACAATTCCCTGACATTGTCGGGAAGTTGAGGCCCCAGGGGCAGGAGAGGTGGCGTTGCGGCGTGGCTGTGGAGACGGCGGAGAACGCCGAGGCGGACGCGGGCGCGCACGGCGGCGGCTGCGCCTGCGGTAGCTGTCCGCACAGCGTCCGGGCCGGACGCCGGCGCGCGGCCGCCGAGTTCGCCGCGCGGCGCGACGAACTCGCCGCCGGGCAGGGCGTACCGGCCGCGCTCGCCCACTCGGACGGCGCCTCCCGGCAGTGGGTGTCCGACGAACTGACGCAGGCCGCCCGCGCCCTCGCCGGGCGCGCCCACGCCGAGCGCGACGCGTGGCACTGCCTCGTACGGCGGCGCACCGTGTTCGCCGTCTGGGGCGGCTGCGCCGCGCTGCTCCTCGGGCAGGCGCTGACCGCGATCGGCGCGGGATGGACGGCGGCCCGTACGGCGGGCATCGTCGCGGCCGTCGCCACCGCCGCGCTGCTGACCCTCGCCGCGCGGCTGCACCACTCCCGCGGCGGCCTGCTGGCACCCGTCGTCGGCGCGGACAACCGGCTCTCCACCTCCCGCGCCGTCGCCGCCGTATGGCTGCTGTTCGTCCTCTTCGCGGTGCTCCTCATCGCCGTCGAGACGGCCGTCTCCCCGGCGGGAGCCGGCCGGCGGGAGCTGCTGGCCGGGTTCCGACTCGGGCGCTCCGCCGGGGTGTTGACCGTCCTCGCCCTGACCTGCGCGGTCGCCGTGCTCGTACGGCGCGTCGTCGCGCTGCGCGTACGGACGCAGCGGCTCCAGAAGATCCGCGCGGACCGGCCGCGCGCCGCCGACCTGCTCACCGACGACGCCGGGCGGGGCAGCTTCGGCGATGTGCAGTACGCGCTGGTCTGCGCCGTCGTCGTGGTCCTCGCCGCCGTGCGGCTCGCCCGCCGGCCGCAGCAACTCCCCGACATTCCCTGGGGGTTGGCGGTGCTGATGGCCGTCAGCGCGGCTGTGTACGTGGCGGGCAAGTACGCGGAGGGCGGGCGGCCGGTGATCCTGTCGGTCGTACGGGCGCGGGAGGCGGGCGACCTCGACGGGCCGATCCGCACCGGCGACGACATCGAGATCCGCGGCGCCGGCTTCCTGCCGCCCGGCGCGCGGACCCCCGACCGGCTGGCCCGGATGGTCGTGCGGATCGGCGCGGTGTACGTCCATGTGCCGCTCGTACCGGCGCCGGGCGGCTTCACCAACCCGACCGACGCGGCGCTGACCGTGCCGATCCCGGTGGACGTCGAGCCGGGCCCGGCCGAGGTGCAGGTCATCACGGCGGCCGGGGCCGAGACCAACCGCTACCAGATCACCGTCTGCGACTGAAACCGGCCGCCGCCATGGCCGTTGCGCTCTGAGCCCGCGGCCCTCGCCGTACGTATGGTCAGGGGCGAGGGGCCGACGGACGGGTTGGCGCCCGACGGGCGGGTTACGGAGAGGCGGCGGCAGTCATGGCACATGTGGACCGGGGGATGGGGCCGGGGATCGGCGGCAGCGGCGGGCCCGGCGGCCTGCGGGCGGCCGCCGCCCGGTACGCGCTGCTGCCCCTGCGCGTCTTCCTCGGCGTCACCTTCATCTACGCGGGGCTCGACAAACTCACCGACTCCGCCTTCCTGTCGGACAGCGGACCGGACTCCATCGGCGACCTCATGCGGGGCGTGCACGGCAGCTCGGCCGTACCCGCCCTGATCGACCTGGCGCTCAAGAGCCCCGTCGGCTTCGGCTACGCCATCGCCTTCGGCGAACTCGCCGTCGGCATCGGCGTCCTCTTCGGCATCCTGGGGCGGCTCGCGGCGCTCGGCGGCGCGCTGATCTCGCTCGTCCTGTGGCTCACCGTCAGCTGGGCCACGGAGCCGTACTACTACGGCAACGACCTCGCGTATCTGATGGCCTGGCTGCCGCTGATCCTGGCGGGCACACCGGTGTTCTCGTTCGACGCGGAGTGGGCGCGCCGCCGACGGCGGCACGGGCAGCGGCTCTTCGGCTGAGCGGGCCGCTGAGCGGGCCGCGTCGGCCGCCGGGGAGTGCGCACGCCCCGCCGGCCGACGCGGCGGGAACCGCTACCGCTCCTCCGGGTCCCCGCCGCGCCCGCCGCGGCGGCGGATGCCGAAGGCCAGCGACGAGACGAGGCCCGCCGCGATGAAGCCCATGCCCATCGCGGGCAGCAGCGCGTAGGCCGGGAAGTGCCAGAGCCCCGCCGCCATCGCCAGATACATCGCGCACCCGCCGAGGAAGATCAGACCCACGACGATCTTGCCCGGCTCGAACTCATGCCGTCGCACGGCGTACCTCCGATGGGGAGTGGCGGCAGCTGACGCTGTCCCGCCATTCTCGTTCATGGCCTCTCACGGATCACCTCGGCCTGCCCCAGCCCCACCTTGAGCGAGATCTCCAGAGTCCCGCGTGACGCCTTGCCGTTCACCGGCTTGAGCGTCACCTCGCGGTGCTGGTCCGGCTTGATGTCGATGTCGTCCGACGTCTCGCCGGGCAGCTGCACGTCGCCGACGCCGATGTCCACCTTCGCCTTCACCGTGACGTCGTCGGGCACCGCCACCCTGAGCTTCCCCGCGCCGACTTCGGCCCGCGTCGCGACCGTACGGTCCTCGCGCCAGTCGACGCCGGTCAGATCGAGGGTTCCGTAGCCGCTGCCGAGCCGGTAGCCGGAGCGCACGTCCGAGGCGTTCGACGGGGACCAGGTCCGCCGCGACCAGTCGGCGGTCACGGACTTGGGCAGCCCCGCCGCCGCCGTCAGCAGCAGCCCCGTCACGACGGCCGCGACGACGGTGCCGCCGCCCGTGCGCCCGTACAGCGAACTGACCGTGATGCCCAGGCCGAAGACGCCGAGCGCGCACGCGAAACCGATCTCCAGGCTCGTGCCCAGCGGGTGGTGGCGCCACGTCACACCGATGGCCAGCCCCGCGGCGGCGAGCGCCCACAGGAAGATCCAGCCGCCCAGCGGCCGGCCCCGGCGGGCGGGCCGGCGGGCCGCGCGCTCCGCCGCCTTCCGGCCCCGCGACGCGGACTTGGCGTCTTCCGCACCGTAGTCGGGACCCCACAAATAGCCTGTCCCGGCGGGGGAGTGGCCGGGGACGCCGTCCTTGACGATCGGGTCGCGCCACCAGGACGGCGCGCCGGGCGCGGGCGGCGCCTTGGTCTCCGGCGGCGCGTCCTTCTGCACGGTCGCGCCGCTGGTGGCGGGGGTTTCGTCGGCGCTGTCGGCGGCTTGCCGACGCTGCTGCGACCAGTACGTGGCGCCCGCCACGGCGCAGACCAGCAGGAGCGAGAAGGAGACGACACCGCTGTTGTTGAGCATCGACAGGAACAGTCCGCTGCCGACCAGCGCGCACAGCACCGCCGTCAGCGCGGGCCCCTCGACCCGGCCGGACAGCAGCCGCCGGCCCTCGTTCTCCTCCTCGCCCTCCAGCGGCACCAGCAGCCACGCGAAGCCGTACGCGATGAGGCCGAGGCCCCCCGTGAAGGAGAGGACGCCCAGCACCACCCGGAAGATCACGGGGTCGAGGTCGAAGCAGCGGCCGAGCCCCCCGCACACTCCGGCGACCACCTTGTGCTCGCGGCTGCGCCGCAGGGGCGGCCTGGCGCCCGGCGTGGTGTCCGCCGTTTCGGCGGTGGGTGCGTCGGTCATACGTACATGGTGTCAACCCGCAGGCGTCGGAGGCATCCGCGGCAACCCTGGACGTTCCCTGAGACCGTCCCTTAGGCAATGGCCGCTATCGTGATCCATCGAACATGAAGCGGGGACCCAGAGGGGAGCACGGTGTCGGAGTCGGTGACGGGCGGGGAGCCGGGAACGCAGTCCGATGAACAACGGCTGGTCGCCGGGCGGTACCGGCTTCTCGAACGGATCGGCCGCGGCGGCATGGGCACGGTGTGGCGCGCCGAGGACGAGCTGCTGGGCCGCCAGGTGGCGCTGAAGCAGATCCACATCTCCCCCTATCTGGAGGACGACGAGCTCGCGACGCTGTACGAGCGCACCCGACGCGAGGCGCGCAGCGCGGCCCGGATCGCCCACCCCAACGTGGTGGTCGTCCACGATGTGGTCGAGGACCGCGGCCGTCCGTGCATCGTGATGGAGTACGTACCGTCGACGACCCTCGGCGACGTGCTCAAGCAGTTCGGCACCATCTCGCCGGAGGAGACGGCCCGGATCGGGCGCGGCATGATCGCGGCGCTGCGGGCGGCGCACGCGGCCGGGGTGCTGCACCGCGATGTGAAGCCGGGCAATGTGCTGCTCGGCGCGGAGGGCCGCGTCGTGCTCACCGATTTCGGCATCGCGCAGTCCAGCGGCACGTCGACGCTGACCAAGACCGGCGAGATGGTCGGCTCCATCGACTACATCGCGCCCGAGCGCGTCAAGGGCGGCAGCCCCGGCCCCGCGTCGGACCTGTGGGCCCTCGGGGCGACGCTCTACCAGGCGCTGGAGGGCCGCCCGCCGTTCCGCAAGGACACACCGGTGGAGACGGCCTACTCGATCGCCGTGGACCCCTTCGAGCCGCCGCGCCGGGCGGGCCCGCTGACGAAGCTGGTCGAGACACTGCTGGCGAAGGAGCCGGAGTTCCGGCCGCCGGCGGAGCTGGTCGAGCAGATACTGCGCGAGCCGATGGCGGAGGCCGAGACCGCGTACATCGACGCGATGGTCAAGCCGACGGGGTCGACGGCGGGCGGCGCTGCGGGGACGGCTGGTACGGGCACGGGGGCGACGGCGGGGACCGCCGCGGGGGCCGCGGCGGGGGCCGCGGGCGCTGCGGCTCCTCCGGGATTCGGCCCGGCCATGGCCATGGGTACGGACACGGGCGCGGGTACGGGCACTGGTACGGGCACGGGGCAGGGTTACGGGCCCGCCGCGACCGGTACGGGTACGGGCCCGACCGCCACGGGCGCGGACCCGGCCACGGGCTTCGGCACCGGCCCGACGGCCCAGGCCCCGTCCCATGAGGCGCCCTATGCGGCGGCCTCCCACGCGCCGACCGGCCCGACGCGGCGCGACGACTACGGCGCGGCGGGTCCGGGCTTCGGCGCCGCACCCCTGTCCGAGGCCGCCACCGGGCCGTCGTCGTCACCGGCACCGGCACCGTCGCCGTCACCGGGCAAGGGCTCCCCGGACAAGGGCCGGGGCCGCGGCCGTACGGTCCTGTGGACCGCGGTGGCCATGGTGGCCGTCATAGCCGTGGCGGGCGGCACGTACTACTACTTCACGGAGATGCGGACCTCGGGCGGCTCCTCCGCCTCGGCGGACGCCTCCGGCAAGCAGGACCACAAGCCCACCGCGCCGTCGTCGACGAAGCCCTCGCCCGGCAAGTCCAAGCTGCCGCCCCCGCCGGCGGTGCCGGACGGCTACCAGAAGGTCACCGAGGACGGGCTGGGCGTCAGCTTCCCCGTGCCGGAGGGCTGGACGCGGCAGGAGAAGAACTCCACGGAGGTCAACTACATCGACCCGAGCGGACTCGCGCGCATCCAGGTGAACGTCCTGGACTTCGCCAGCTCCGACCCCCTCCAGCACTGGAAGGAGGTGGAGACGCAGGTGAAGGCGGAGCAACGCGGCTACAAGCTGGGGCGGATGCAGGACACCAAGTACCTCGGGGAGGAGGCGGCGGTGTGGGAGTTCACCTTCCAGGGCAAGGCCAGGGAGTTCCGCGCCATCGACCTCGGCTTCGGGCACGAGGGCGGCAAGGAGTACGCGATCTACCTCTCGGCGCCCTCCACGATGTGGGACCAGTACCGGCCGGTGTTCGACTCCGTGAAGGACGGTTTCCGTCCCCTGAAGTGAGGCGCGAGGCGACCCGGAGGCCGTGCCGCGTCGGCAGGGCGCGGTTCTGCGGGTCCCGTCAGGGGTGACCCTGATGCCCGGAGCCCCGCTGACGTGTGACGATCGGGGCATGACCGCCGCCTACACCGCACCGCCCGACCCGGACGCCGCCCCGCCGCTGCGCAAGCTGTACCGCAGCGCGGAGGGGCGCATGCTGGGCGGGGTGGCGCGGGGGCTCGCCGGCCACCTGGGGCTGCCGGTGTCATGGGTGCGCGTGGTGTTCGCCGCGCTGCTCATGTCGGAGGGGCTGGGCGCGGTGCTGTACGCGGTGTTCTGGTTCGTCGTGCCGCTCGGCGTCGGCGGCGTCGAGGCCCGGCGCGCGCCGGCCGAGACGTTCCCGGACGGCAGGCGCAGGCTGCTCATCCGCAAGCCGGACCGGGGCCAGATCTTCGCGCTCATCGCGCTCGTCATCGGTGCCGCGATCTTCCTCGACAACCTCCACCTCGGCCGCGCCAACGCCTATATCTGGCCCGTCCTGCTCATCGGCGCGGGCGTCGCCCTGGTCTGGCGGCAGGCCGACAACGCGCGCCGCGCGCACTGGATGGAGGTCAGCCGCCGCAAGCGGGTGCTCCCGGTGGCGCGCGGCGCGACGGGCGTGGCGCTGGTCGGCGTGGGCGTCACGGGCATCGTGGTGCTCCAGGGCTCGGCCCGGCACCTCGGCACGGTCCTCCAGGCGTCGCTGGCCGTACTGGTCGGCATCGCGCTGCTGGCCGGGCCCTATCTCGTACGCATGACGCAGGACCTCACCGAGGAACGGACGATGCGCATCCGCGCGCAGGAGCGTGCCGAGGTCGCCGCCCATGTGCACGACTCGGTCCTGCACACGCTCACCCTGATCCAGCGCAACGCCGAGGACTCGCGCGAGGTCTCGCGGCTGGCCCGCGCCCAGGAACGGGAGCTACGGGCCTGGCTGCACCGGCCGGAGGGGCGCGGCAAGGACGAGGCGCAGGCGCCGCAGACGCTGGCGGAGGCCGTCAAGGCGGCGGCGGCCGAGGTCGAGGACCACCACGGCGTGCCGATCGAGGTCGTCGTGGTCGGGGACTGCCCGCTGGACGAGAAACTGGGCGCGCAGATGCAGGCCGCGCGGGAAGCGATGGTCAACGCCGCCAAGTACGGTGGCGAGGGCGGGGCGGTGCAGGTCTTCGCGGAGGTCGAGGGGCGCACGGTCTTCGTCTCCGTACGGGACCGGGGTCCGGGCTTCGACCTGGACGCGGTGCCGGGCGACCGGATGGGCGTACGGGAGTCGATCATCGGCAGAATGCAGCGCAACGGCGGTACGGCGCGCCTGCGGTCCGCGCCGGACGGCGGCACCGAGGTGGAACTGGAAATGGAGCGGTCGGCGTGAGCGGGCCGCGCGGCCGGACGACGGACGAGGACGAGGGACGGACGACGATGAGCGAGGGCAACGAGCCGACGGGCGGCGCCGCGATGGGCACGGACGAGGGGCGTACGGTGCGGGTGGTGCTGGTCGACGACCACCGGATGTTCCGCACGGGCGTGCAGGCCGAGATCGGTCAGACGGACCGTACGGGCGTCGAGGTCGTCGGCGAGGCCGCCGACGTGGACCAGGCGGTCACCGTCATCACCGCGACCCGCCCCGAGGTCGTACTCCTGGACGTCCACCTGCCCGGCGGCGGAGGCGTCGAAGTACTGCGCCGCTGCGCCTCGTTGATGGCCGCCCCCGAGCAGCCGGTGCGCTTCCTGGCGCTGTCCGTGTCCGACGCCGCCGAGGACGTCATCGGCGTCATCCGCGGCGGCGCGCGCGGCTATGTCACCAAGACCATCACGGGTACGGACCTGGTCAACGCCGTCTTCCGGGTCAAGGACGGCGACGCGGTCTTCTCCCCGAGGCTGGCCGGCTTCGTCCTCGACGCCTTCGCGTCGACCGACGCGCCCCCGGTCGACGAGGACATGGACCGCCTCACCCAGCGCGAACGCGAGGTCCTGCGCCTGATCGCGCGCGGCTACGCGTACAAGGAGATCGCCAAGCAGCTCTTCATCTCGGTGAAGACCGTCGAATCGCACGTCTCGGCAGTGCTCCGCAAACTCCAGCTCTCCAACCGGCATGAGCTGACCCGGTGGGCCACTGCCAGGCGGCTGGTCTGATCGCGCGGGATCAGTTGGTGGGTGACATCGGATGAAGGCTCCGAACGGTTCGTGGTCGGCGGACTCCGAGGCCATCTGGCGGAAGAGCAGCTACAGCGGGGCGCAGGGCGACTGTGTGGAGGTGGCCGATACCGACGGCTCCATAGCTGTCCGTGACTCCAAAGCCTGTCGCGGACCCGCCCTCGGATTCACCCGCGCCGCTTGGTCCGCTTTCATCGGGGGCGTGAAGCACGGTGCGCTCCGGAGGCATGGCGCGCCGGGGTCATGACGTGAGTTCAGCGCCTCCGGTCGGAATCTTGAGCTCCACCCAGACCTGCTTGCCGATGCCGTCCCTGCGCGGGCACGTCCCCCAGCGGTCCGCGAGCGCGATCACCAGGGCGAGCCCTCGGCCGTCCTCGTCATCGTCCTTGGCCGGGCGCGGCACCGGGAGGTCGTCATTCGCGTCGGCGACCTCCAGGCGCAACGCGCCGTCACAGAACCCGAATCGAGTCCCGATCTCCCGGCCGGGCGAGGTCTTGGCGTGCTCGACGGCGTTGGTGACGAGTTCGGAGAGCAGCAACACCGCTGTCTCGGCGGGTTCATCGGTGACGCCCCAGATCGCCAGCTGCTCGCGCAGAGCGGCACGTGCGCGGCCGACGCTTCTGCGGTGGCGGGGGAATCGGTAGGCGGCCTCGTCGGTGGCGGGCGCGATTGCCGCCTGTTCTCCGGGTGCAGACACAGGAGTGCCCCCTCAAGAGTGCGTGGCTGGCCGGCGGTTCGGTGTGCTGTCGTCCGACCGCGAGCATCGCGCCACGTGAGTGGTTGGTGACTGTTGGTAGCCTGGCGTGCCGAGCTCGCACGGTGCAAGCGAAACACTCAAAGTCACTTGATCTGACGACGACGCTGGGTATGTTGGTGATCGCTAAGAGTGCCTGTGGGGGCATCGGTCAAGGGGGCGTCATGCCAGTGCTGGAAAACCCAACCGTCCGTCGTCGTGTGCTGGGGGCGAACCTTCGTCGATTGCGCGAGGACAGGGGGCTGTTCTTGGAAGATGCCGCCGAACAGCTCAGTTGCCATGCGGCGAAGGTCAGCCGCATCGAGTCCGGGCGAAGTGGAATCCGGCAGCTTGACCTGCGTGTGCTGCTCGACTTCTACGGCGTCAAGGACCGCCAGGTGCGGGAGGGATGGCTTGCCCTGGCCCGTGAAAGTCGCAGGCGGCGCTGGTGGCGGGAGCTGGAGGACCAGCTTCCACAGGACTTTCTCGATCTGATCGGCCTGGAGGATGAGGTTGCCGGGTGCCGAGGTTTCCAACCGAGTGTGATTCCGGGACTGTTCCAGACCGAGGCGTACGCGACCGCGGTAATCCAGGGCGGCTCTGCGGGCCCGCCGGACGAGGGGCAACGGACCAAGGTGCGCGTGCGGCTGGAACGTCAGAAGGCGCTGACGAGACGCCAGCCCGAGTTGCTCAACGTGTGGATGGTCCTGGGCGAGGCGGCTCTTCGGCAACGGATCGGCGGGCTGGGCGTATTGCGAGAGCAACTGTTGCATTTGGCCGATTTGGCGCAACTTCCGAACGTCACTCTGCAGGTACTACCCTTCTCGGCGGGGGCTTGTAAGGGGGGAATGCTGCCCTTCTCGCTCTACAATTTCCCGGCCCCGACGGACCTGGAAGTGGTGCTTCTGGAGAGCTTCACGAGCCACGCCTACCTCGATGGGCCTGAGGATACGGCTCACTACAGCAGTGTCTTCGATCATGTACGAGCAGCAGCGTTGAGCGCCCTGGACTCGGAGGCGTTGATCGTCAGCTCGGCCGACGAGCTGGCCCGTGACTAAGGAAGTGCGACAGATGACCGCTGATCGGTCCGAGTGGTTCAAGAGTTCCTACAGCCATCAGAACGGCGAGTGCGTCGAAGCCCGCCGGGCCGGGACCGGCATGAGCCTGCGGGACACCAAGGACCGCGAGCGCGGAACCCTGGCATTCGGGTCGGATGCCTGGGGCGCGTTCCTCGGAGGCGTAATACAGGGAGCCTTCCGCGCGGTATAGCAGCGGGAAACCGCAGACCTCCTGTTGAGCTCCGGTCAAACAGGGCAGGTCAGGCCCCGACGCGTCCGTATATGACGCTCTGGTCACAAGCGGAACCTCGATGACGAGTACGCCATCTCTTCCGGTCGAAAGGCCCCCACGGGGCCCCTGGCAGCACTGCCCCCTGCGGCTGCCCTTGATCCGGAAACGAGAGCTTCATGAGCCTGACGGGGACGCCCTTCTTCCTGACGTCGATTGTGCTGGTGATCGCGGCCCTGGCGGTGCCGCTGCTGCTGTGGAGCCGAATAGGCGGGCCGCGGGCGGTGCGGGCGGTGGCGCGGTTCGTCATGCTGCTGTTCGCGCAGACCACGGCGGTCGTCATGGTCTTCGTGATCGTGAACAACTCCAACGGGCTCTTCGACAACTGGGACGACCTGCTCGGCACCGGCAACCACGTCAACGCGGCGGCCGACCTCGGCGCGGACGGCACCGGGGGGAAGTCGGTGAAGCACGAGCCCAAGGTGATGCAGAAGTTCAAGCCGGCCGGGGACCAGCGGATGGGGCCGGGGGTGCGGGAGACGAAGCTCAAGGGGCAGATCTCCGGGGTGGAGGGCGAGGTGTACGTGTGGCTGCCGCCGCAGTACGACGACCCCGCCTTTCAGGGCCGTAAGTTCCCGGTGGTCGAGGTGCTGCCGGGCTTCCCCGGCTCGGCCAAGGCGTGGTTCGGGACGCTGAACGTCAACACGCAGCTCAAGCCGCTGATGGAGAAGGGCGAGGTGGAGCCGTTCATCATCGTTGCGCCGCGCACCACGCTGCTCGGCGACGTCGACACCGGCTGCGCCAACGTCCCCGGCAAGGTCAACGCCGATACCTGGCTGAGCGTCGACGTCCGCAAGATGGTGACGGACAACTTCCGGGCCGCGGACAAGCCGGACGGCTGGGCCGTCGCCGGGTACTCCGCCGGCGCGCACTGCGCCGCCAAGCTCGCCGTCTCGCACCCGGACCGCTACCGGGCCGGGGTGAGCCTGTCCGGCTACAACGACCCGATCGCCGAGCCCGTGGCGCTGACGGCGAAGGACCCGGTCCTGCGGGAGAAGAACAACCCGTGGAAGATCCTCCAGCAGGCCAAGACCCCGCCGCGGACCGCCCTGTTCGTCTCGGGCGCGGACGGCGACGGCTATCAGGCGGGGATGGCGCTCAAGCAGGCGGCGAAGGCGCCGACGACCGTGCACGTGGAGAAGATCCCGAAGGGCGCGGGCGGGCACGGCACGGTCGTCTGGCGGAAGCAGGTGCCGGAGGTCTTCAAGTGGCTCACGCATCAGCTCAAGGCGTGAGGTAAGGGGCTGGATACAGCTTGCGGTCACGCCCCCTGGGCTGTCCGTTCACGCCGGGCGCGTCGCGCCCGCGAACGGCATCTGGTCGATCGGCGCCACCCGCACCGGCGCCCCCGGACGCGGCGCGTGGATCATCTTGCCGTCGCCGACGTAGATGCCGACATGGCTGACGCCCGAGTAGAAGAACAGCAGGTCGCCGGGCGCGAGTTGGGACCGGCTGACCCTGGAGCCCGCGTTGATCTGGGTGTACGTGGTGCGCGGCAGCGACACCCCCGCCGCCTGCCAGGCGGCCTGCGTCAGCCCCGAGCAGTCGTACGCGGACGGGCCGGTGGCGCCCCATACGTACGGCTTGCCGAGCGCCGCGTACGCGTAGGACACCGCGCGGGCCGCCCGCCCTGTCGGGGCCTGGGCGCTGCCGCGCGCCGCCGAGCGGTCCGCCGCCCGTACGGCCGTGCCCCGGTCCGTACCAGGCGCGCCGTCGTTCCCGCCGTCGCTCACGCTCGTACCGTCGTTCTGCACGTCGGCGCGCTGTGCGGCCGTCAGCTCGCCTAGGAGCCGCTTCGCGGCGTCCAGCTTCCCCTCGGCGGATCGTTTGTGCACGCCCAATTCGGCCTGGGAGTCCTTGAGGCGGGCCAGTTGGGAGTCGGCGGTGGTGCGTACCTGCCGTACGCCGCGCAGTTCGCGTTCGACGCGCTCCACGGCGGCGGCCTGTCGCCCCGCCATGTGCTCGGCGCGCGCGGCGCGGTCGAGGTACTGGTCGGGGGAGGCGGAGAGCGCGAGCCGGATCTCGGGGGAGAGGCCGCCGTCGCGGTACTGCGCCGTGGCATACGACCCCAGCGCGTTACGGGCCGCGTTGAGCCCCTCGGTCTTGCGCGCGGCCTCGTCGCGCAGCTCGTCCAGCGCGTCCTCGGCGGCGCGCGCCTTCTCCTTCGCGCCGTTGTACCGCTCGGCGGCTGCCTCCGCTTCCTGGTAGTAGCGGTCCACCTCGGTCTTGACCTGGGCCGGGGTGGGCCGGGGCGCGGCGTGTCCGGTGCCTTCCAGCGCGGTACCGGTGGCGGCGCCCGCGAGGGCGAGGGTGGCCGCGGTGCGTGCGGTGGGGCCGGTGAGCGAGTACGGCCGGGGCCGTTTGGGCTTGCGGTGCGAGGCCACGGGGGCCGTCACTTCCTTCCGGTGCCTTGCTTTCTGTTCTGTGCTTTTCTGCTCCGCGCTTTGCTGAACTGCGCTTTCCTGCCCTGCGCTTTCCTGTACTGCGCATTTCTGTTGTGCGCGGTTCGCCGCGGCGGCCCGGCGGTGGCCCGTAATAGGGGGGCGGGCCGCCGCCGGGTTTTCTCGGCGTAGTGGCCGACAGCCGCCGTCCGAGCGCGGTACGGGCCCTGGCGGGGCCCGGTCGTTCGGACGGTGACAGTGGGGAGCCGGTCACCTGGGGCAGGACGCTAGGCCCGACCGTCACGGGACTGCGCGGGCATGACTGCTATTGGATGAAACCGTGCGCACGGTGACCGCACGTGATCGGTCCACTCGCGCTCGTACAGGAAGATTTCGGCCGCCCTTGATCGAAGCGGCGAATGAGGCTGACCTGACTGCCGGTGGGTGATAAGGCCCCGGATACTGTCGGGCCTCATGGACGTACTGATTCACACCGTCGTCGGCCTGCACATCATCGGCATCGCGGCCCTGCTCGGCGGCTTTCTCACCCAGATGAAGGCCATGGGCAAGGGCGAGGCGCGCATGGTCCCGGCGATGCTGCACGGCGCGCTGACCATGCTGGTGACGGGCGTCGCGCTGGTCGGCCTCGACCAGGCCCAGGACTACTCGCTCAACACCGTCAAGATCGGAATCAAGCTGGCGTTCCTGGTCGTGATCCTGGGCCTGGTCTATGTGAAGCGGGACGACGAGAAGGTGGAGCCGCCCGTCTTCGGCATCGTGGGGGCGCTGACCGTCGCCAACATCTTCATCGCGCTGCTGTGGACGTAAGCGGCTGAGAGCCGGCGCCCGGGGGCGTGAGCGACCTCCGCTACGCCGGGCGCACGCTCCCGTAGATCGGCATGTAGTAGATCGACTCCACCCGCACGTTCGCCCCCGGCTTCGGCGCGTGGATCATCTTCCCGTCGCCTATGTACATGCCGACGTGGCTGATGTCGTCGTAGAAGAAGACCAGGTCACCCGGTTGGAGATCGTCCGTGGCGACCCGCGTACCGGTCTTGACCTGATCCCAGGTGGTGCGCGGGAGATCGACGCCGGCCGCCTTCCACGCCGCCTGGGTCAGCCCTGAGCAGTCGTACGAATTGGGGCCGGTGGCGCCCCACACATACGGCTTGCCCATCTGTGCGCGAGCAAAGGCGATCGCCTTGTCGGCCTTGGCGGCGTGCGTCCCTGAGGGGGCCCTGGAATCGGTGCCGCCCCCCTTGTGGCCCTTTTCCGAGCTGCCCTGCCCCTTGCCGCTGCCGCCGCCCTCCGCGGCCTCTTCCTTCTGCCGCTTCTCGGCCTGGCGTTTCGCCAGCTCCTCGGCCTTCTTCTTGGCCGCCGCCTCCTTCTTCCTCTCGATAGCGGCCAGCCGCGCCTTCTCCTGGACCGTCAGCTTCGACAGCAGCTCCCGCGCCTCGCCGAGCTTGCCCTGGACGGCCTCCTTCTTCGCCTTCAGCTGCTTTTGCGAATCGGTGAGCGCGGCCAGGTTCCGTACCGCCTCGCCCCGGTCCCTGGCCGCCGCCTTCTGCTGCGTACGGAACTCCCGTACGGCCTGCTCCTGCCGGCCGGTCATCCGGTCGATCAGATGCGTCTGGTCGAACCAGCTCTGCGGGTCGGAGGCGAACAGCAGGTTCGCGGTCTGGCTCATGCCGCCGTCGCGGTACTGCGCCGCGGCGTACGCCCCGAGCGCGCGCCGCGCGTCGTTGAGCTTCCCGGTGCGCCGGGCCACGTCGTCGAGGAGCCGGTCGACCTTTCCGTTCTGCGCGTCCGTGCGCTCCTTGGCCGCGTTGTACTCCTGCGTGGCCGTGCCCGCCTGCCGGTACAGGGCGTCCACACGGCGCTGGACGTCCTCGACAGAGGCTTTGGGGGTTCGGGGGGCTGTGGGGCGGCCGGGAGCGGCGTGCGCGGTCTGGGAGAGCAGCGTGGCGGAGGCCAGGGCCGCGGTCGTGAGGCCGACGGCGGTGCGGCGGCGGGCGGGCGTGTCGAGCGGCCCGTACCCGGACCTGCGGGGCTTGCGGTGCGACGCCAAGGGAGGCGACTCCTTCCGTGGACCGCCTACCGGGTTAGCTGTCGGGTTCGGGCGGGTTTGGAAGGTTTGTGCCCTACAGTCCGTACGGGCGCGCTGTGCGTGCGTACGGACCGATTCACCCCGGTGGTGCGTGTGGGTCCCCGGCTCCGGGCGCCTCGCGGCGCGGCCGGACTCGGCGTCGGCGGCCCGTGCAGACGGACGTCGGCGGGGGGACGGGCTGCCTGAGCGAGCACCGTAGCCAACGCGTGGTGCCGCTGTGAAGGCTGGTGTTCGATATGCCGGAACCTTCCGGGACTGCGCCTCCCGCGCCGTGACCTGCCCGATTCCGCCTGCTTCCGCCCGACCCCGCCTGCTTCCGCCCCCTGGACGCCGCCTCTCGCCCGTACCGTCCGCGCGCACTTCCACCCCCACTTCCCCCCCGCTTTCCGCCCGCGCTTCCCCCCACTTTTCGCCCGTCTTTCCACAGCCGGAGCCGGGTGTCAGTGGGGCGGCCTAGACTCGGTGGGCGATGAGCAGCCTCTTTGACGACAGCTTCCTGGCGGATCTCGAGCCTTCGGGCGAGGAGCCCCCGCCGCCGCCCGAGGACGCCGCACCGGAGCCGGTGCCGGACGATCTCTTCGGGGGCGCCTTCGACGCGCCCGTACAGCGGTCCGGCCGGGCCTCGGGGCAGGGCGGCTCCGGGGCGCGCGACGCGTACTACCGCGACGGTGCGCCGCGGCCCGTCATCGACCCCTCCGCGCTGCTGGAGGGGCTCAACGAGGAGCAGCGCGCCGCGGTGGTGCACAGCGGCGGGCCGCTGCTGATCGTCGCCGGCGCCGGGTCCGGCAAGACGCGCGTGCTGACGCACCGGATCGCGCACCTGCTGGGCGCGCGCGGCGTGCACCCCGGCCAGATCCTGGCGATCACCTTCACCAACAAGGCCGCGGGCGAGATGAAGGAGCGCGTCGGCGACCTCGTCGGCCCCCGGGCCAACGCGATGTGGGTGCTCACCTTCCACAGCGCCTGTGTGCGCATCCTGCGCCGTGAGTCGAAGAAGCTCGGCTTCACCTCATCCTTCTCGATCTACGACGCCGCCGACTCGAAGCGGCTGATGGCGCTGGTCTGCCGGGACCTGGACCTCGATCCGAAGCGCTTCCCGCCCAAGTCCTTCAGCGCCAAGATCTCGAACCTGAAGAACGAGCTGATCGACGAGGAGGAGTTCGCCGGCCAGGCGGCCGACGGCTTCGAGAAGACGCTCGCCGAGGCGTACGCGATGTACCAGGCGCGGCTGCGCGAGGCGAACGCCCTCGACTTCGACGACATCATCATGACCACGGTCCACCTGCTCCAGGCGTTCCCGGACGTCGCGGACCACTACCGGCGCCGCTTCCGGCACGTGCTGGTGGACGAGTACCAGGACACCAACCACGCGCAGTACACCCTCGTGCGCGAGCTGGTGGGCCCCGGCACGGACGAGGTCCCGGCCGCCGAGGTGTGCGTCGTGGGCGACGCCGACCAGTCGATCTACGCGTTCCGGGGCGCGACCATCCGCAACATCCTCCAGTTCGAGGAGGACTACCCGGACGCGACGACGATCCTGCTGGAGCAGAACTACCGCTCCACGCAGACCATCCTCAGCGCCGCCAACGCCGTCATCGAGCGCAACGAGAACCGCCGCCCCAAGAACCTGTGGACCGAGGCCGGGGCAGGGGCCACCATCACCGGCTACGTCGCCGACACGGAGCACGACGAGGCGCAGTTCGTCGCCGACGAGATCGACCGGCTCACGGACGCGGGCGACGCCAAGGCCGGCGACGTCGCCGTCTTCTACCGCACCAACGCCCAGTCCCGTGTCTTCGAGGAGATCCTCATCCGGGTCGGGCTGCCCTACAAGGTCGTCGGCGGCGTGCGCTTCTACGAGCGCAAGGAGGTTCGCGACGTCCTCGCCTACCTGCGCGTTCTCGCCAACCCCGAGGACACCGTCCCGCTGCGCCGCATCCTCAACGTCCCCAAGCGCGGCATCGGCGACCGCGCCGAGGCGATGATCGACGCGCTGTCGCTGCGCGAGAAGATCTCCTTCCCGCAGGCCCTGCGCCGCGTCGACGAGGCGTACGGCATGGCGGCCCGCTCCGCCAACGCCGTCAAGCGCTTCAACGTCCTCATGGAGGAGCTGCGCACGGTCGTCGAGTCGGGCGCCGGGCCCGCGACCGTCCTGGAAGCGGTGCTGGAGCGTACGGGCTACCTCGCCGAGCTCCAGGCGTCCACCGACCCGCAGGACGAGACCCGCATCGAGAACCTCCAGGAACTGGCCGCCGTGGCCCTGGAGTTCGAGCAGGAGCGCGACGAGGAGAATCCGGGCACGCTGGCGGACTTCCTGGAGAAGGTGGCCCTGGTCGCCGACTCCGACCAGATCCCGGACGAGGACGACGACGGCGGCGTCGTCACGCTGATGACGCTGCACACGGCGAAGGGCCTCGAATTCCCGGTCGTCTTCCTGACCGGCCTGGAGGACGGCGTGTTCCCGCACATGCGGGCGCTCGGCCAGACCAAGGAGCTGGAGGAGGAGCGGCGGCTCGCCTATGTGGGCATCACGCGGGCGCGCGAGCGGCTGTATCTGACCCGGTCGACGATGCGCAGCGCGTGGGGCCAGCCGTCCTACAACCCGGCTTCCCGTTTCCTGGAGGAGATCCCCGAGGAGTATGTGCAGTGGAAGCGGACCGGTCCCGCGACGCCTTCGGCGTCGATGGGGGCGGTCGGCTCCGGCCGGTCGGGTTCCGGAAGCTCCGGCGGCTCCGGCGGCGGGATCATGTCCTCGCTCTCCTCGTCGCGCTCCAAGGCGGGCCCGAGCGGCTTCGCGACGCGCCGCGCGGGCGACCGTCCGGTGGTCCAGCTGGCGGTCGGCGACCGGGTCACGCACGACTCGTTCGGGCTCGGCACGGTCGTGACGGTCAAGGGCAGCGGGGACAACGCGGAGGCGACGATCGACTTCGGCGAGGCGAAGCCGAAGCGGCTGCTGCTGCGGTACGCGCCGGTCGAGAAGCTGTAACGGCGGTACGGGGCGGGGCCGGGCTTCGGTGACGGGGCTCGGCCCGTTGCCGCGGCGGGGGCCCGCCCTTACGTCGGGTCGAGGCCGTGGGAGCGGAGCCAGGGCAGCGGGTCGATGGCCGCGCCGCTGCCGGGGCGCACCTCGAAGTGCATGTGCGGGCCGGTGGAGTTGCCCGAGCTGCCGGAGTAGGCGATGACGTCGCCGGCCTTGACGGTGCCGGACCGGATCTTGTTGCTGCTCAGGTGGCAGTACCAGGTCTCGGTGCCGTCGGGGGAGGTCACCATGGCCATGTTGCCGTAGGCGACGTTGTACTGCGTGCGCACGGTCCCGTCGGTCGCGGCCATCACGGGGGTGCCGTAGCCGACCGGGAAGTCGATGCCGGTGTGCACGGACATCCAGTTGACGCCCGCCTGCCCGAAGTAGGCGCTGAGCCCCTTCTGTTTCACCGGCAGCAGGAACTTGGGGCGCTCGGCCTCCTTGCGGCGCGCTTCATCGGCTTTTCGTTTCTTCTCCGCGTCCTGGCGGGCCTTGAGGTCGATCCGCTGCTGGGTGCGGCTGGCCCGGTCGGCGAAGTCGTCGGCGTCCCTGCTGACCCCGGCGAGCTGGGTGTCCAGCTTGCTGTTGGCGGCGGACGGCTTGACGGTGGCCGGATCGGGCGCCGACGCCTCGGTGCTCTTGCTGTCGCCGCCGCTTCCGGTGACGTTCGCCGCGGCGATCCCGGCGACGCCGATGGCGGCGACGGAGGGGACCGCGATGGTCAGGATCGCGGAGCGGCGGGGGCGGTAGCCGGTACGGGCGGGGGCTCCGCGGCGTCGGCCGCGGCTGCCGCCGTCGCGGCGGGGGCCGGGCGGAGGGGCGGAGTCGGCGGACGGGGCGAGCTCCAACGCCTCGAATTCCGCCGTCTCGTGGGCGAGCGGCTCGTGCGCCGACGGCTCCGCCTCGGCGGGGCCGTCCTCCGGCGCGGCGCCGGGTTCGGGCGCGGCGCCGGGTTCGGGCTCGGGGCCCGGACCGGTTTCGTGGCGGCCTTCGTGCGGCGTCTCGTGCGGTGTCCCGTGCGGCTGTTCGGGAAGGGGTTCGTCGACGGTCGCGTAGGCGCTGGTGTCCCAGGTCTGGGTGTGGGCGCCGGTGTCCCACTGCTCGGCGTCGCCCCACTGCCCGGTGGTGGTGCCGACGGCGCCGCCGATGGTGTTGTACGAGCCGCTGGTGCCGTACACCTCGTACGAACCCGTGGCGTCGCTCGCGCCGTACGCGCCCGTGCCGGCCCAGGCGGCCGTGGACCACTGGCCGGTCTGCTGCTCGTGCAGCCCGTTCGCCGCGTAGAGGCTGGTGTCCCAGGTCTGGGTGTGGCCGCCGGTGTCCCACTGGTTGGCGGTGTGCCACTGACCGGTGGTCTCGTACGTGCCCGTGGCGCCGTACGCGTCCGGGGCGTCGTACGACCCCGTGGCCGCGTACGAACCTGTGGTCCCGTACGCGTCAGTGGTGGTGAACGCGTCGCCGTACGCGGGCTTCGCCTCCCACTGACCGGTCGTGTCCCACTGGCCCGTGGTGTCCCACTGCCCGGAATGCCCGGCGTCGTAGCCGCTGTAGGCGATTCCGATGTTCTGGAACGTACCGGTGGAGTAGCCGTCGTACCCGGCGTAGCCCTGTTGTGCCGCCTGCTCCCCGTACGTCGCGCTGGGCGCGTATGAGGCATCTGGGGCGGGGACGGTCGGAGTGGAGTTCCCCGACGGGTGACGGTCGTTCACCACCAACTTCTCTTTCGCCTAGGCAGCACGAGAATTAGCGGCGACTGTACCCGGCGGTATGCGGCAGTCACAATCTTCGGCGGCTGTCGCCACCTCAAGGACCGGTCATTTAGCCGCCTTTCGGTGGACTGGAGCCGATTCCTTGGCCCGGCGTTCGAATTGTTTTCGATGAAAAAACGTCCGGGTCATGCAACCGAAACGGCTCCCGACGCGTCCCCGGCCGCCTCCTCGGCCATCAGCGCCTGCCGGATTCCGGCCGCCACCCCGCAGTGCACCGGCAGCGCGAGATGGCCCACCCCGCTGACCCGCACGCTGCGACAGCGCAGGTCAGGGTGGTCGAGCCGGGCGGTCTCGACCGGGATCATCAACTGGTCGAGATCGCTCCAAAAGCTGACGAAACGCGTCCGGCAGCCCTTCGCGGGCAGCGCCAGCTCCGTGATGACGGGGGAATCCGGGCGCATCTGCCGAACGAGGGGATGTGCTGAAAGCAGCGGCACCGCGCGTGTCCCGCCGTGCGGCGTGCCGAGCGTGACGAGGGTGCGGATACGGGCGTCCCCGCCGAGCCGCTGCGCGTAGTAACGGGCTATCAGCCCGCCCAGGCTGTGCCCGACGACATCCACCCGCCCGCGGCCGGTACGGGCGCAGAGCTCCTCGACATGACGGCCCAGCAGCTCGGCGGCCGTACGGATATCGCAGGTCAGCGGCGAGTAGTTGAGGGACTCCACCTGCCGCCAGCCGTGCTGGCGCAGATAGCGGCGCAACAGGACGAAGACGGAGCGGTTGTCGATGAAACCGTGCAGCAGGAGCACGGGCGGGTGCGGTGAGGGCACGTCACCGGCCGCCCCGGCCAGGGGGCCCTGGCTCTCGCGGGCGAGCGGCACGCCGGGCGGCACGGGCGGCGGCCGGCGCTCCTGGGCGAGGCCGGTCGGATAGAGGATCACGTGCCCGGCGAGTATCGCCAGTTCCAGCGCGGTGGCCCGGACGGCCTCGGCCGAGGAGCGGAAAAGTGAAAAAGGAAAGGGCATGGCCATCGCGGCCGACCTCCCGAACCGCACGCAGGAGACGGCTCTGACCCCCGTGTGCCCTCATGGGCAGCCGTGCCCGGCGCCGCCGGTGGGGCGCTGCCGTGACGCGCGGTGTACGGCGCGGTCGCACGGCGGCCTCGGTACGGCTTCCCTCACGACCGGCCCGACGGCCCGCCTGGCGCGGGGATTCGGACACGGTGTGTGGCGAACGTATTGTCCCACGTGTGATTTCCCCCTCCCTCGCCACCGTGAAACTGCCGCGTACGGGATGCTGGCGATAACGTTCGTTCACACTTACGGCCGGTGACGGCAGTCGTACATGGAGGCAGTGATGGGAGTGACCGGTCCGATTCGCGTGGTGGTGGCCAAGCCGGGTCTCGACGGCCATGACCGCGGAGCCAAGGTCATCGCGCGTGCGCTGCGGGACGCCGGCATGGAGGTCATCTACACTGGGCTCCACCAGACGCCCGAGCAAATCGTCGGCACCGCGATCCAGGAGGACGCCGACGCGATCGGCCTGTCCATCCTCTCCGGCGCGCACAACACCCTCTTCGCCAAGGTGATAGAGCTGCTGCGCGAGCGCGACGCCGAGGACATCAAGGTCTTCGGCGGCGGCATCATCCCCGAGGCGGACATCGCTCCCCTCAAGGAGCTGGGCGTGGCGGAGATCTTCACTCCGGGTGCGACGACGGCGTCCATCGTGGACTGGGTCAACGCCAATGTCCGGCAGGTGCCGGCCTGAGCCCGAGCGGGAAGGACCGGCGGCGCGCCGGCCGGAGCGACGGGCCGGGGCCGGGCGGCCCATGCGGACCGGGTACGGGCGGGGGCGGCTCGCCGGAGGTGCGTAGGGGCTCGTCTCCGGAGGTGCGTACGGGCCGGTGTCCGGACGCGCGTACGGGCCGGTGTCCGGCGAGTCGGGGGCGCGGCCGTAGGCGGAGTGGTCCGGACGGCGGATCGGGTGACTGCCGGCGTGCTCGTCGGAGCGCGTGCGCGAGCGGAAGGGCCCGGAGCCGAGGCGCGGGCGCGTGCGCGTCACGGGCATCGAGGGCCGTGGTCCGGTGCGAGCTCCCGGCGCATGGCGGCGCGTAGGCGCAAGGTGCCGACCAGCCGCTGAAATGCCTCCGACCAGTAGCCGGCCGCGCCGGGCGAGCCGTTCTCGGACTCGTCCGGCTGGGCGGTCAGCACCTCCAGCCGGTCGGCCTGCTCCGGATCGAGGCAGCGCTCGGCCAGCCCCATCACTCCGCTGAAACTCCATGGATAGCTCCCCGCGTCCCGTGCGATGTCCAGTGCGTCCACGACGGCTCTCCCCAGCGGCTCCGACCACGGCACCGCGCACACCCCGAGCAGGCGGAACGCCTCGGAGAGCCCGTGCACCGATATGAACGCGGCGACCCACGCAGCCCGTTCGCCGTGCGGCAGCGCCGACAGGAGCTTCGCCGGGTCCCGCCAGGACGCCTCGTCCGCGGCGGGCGGCGACGCCGCGGGACCGAGCAGCGCGCGGGACCACTCGGCGTTCCCCTGCCGCGCGGCGGCCCGGCACCAGGCGGCGTGCAGATCGGGCCGCCAGCCGTCGGCGACCGGGAGCGCCACGATCTCGGCGGCGCTCCGGCCCCCGAACCGCCCGTTCCACGCGGAGAGCGGCGCCGCCTCCACCAACTGGCCCAGCCACCACGAACGTTCACCGCGCCCCGAGGGCGGCTTCGCCACGATGCCGTCGCGCTGCATGGCGCCGTCGCACTCGTGCGGAGCCTCGACGGCGATGCGCGGGTCGCCGAAGTCCAGGGAGAGGCAGGACCGGGCCCGGTGGGCCATCCGGGCGGCCAGCGCGGAGTCCGGCAGGCCGGACAGGAGCTCGGCGGAGGTGGCCCGCACATTGCGGCTGCGGTCGGCGAGCGCCTCCTCCAGGAACGGCTCGTCCCCCGCCGACAGCCCCTCGCGCAGGGAGTCGAGGAACATCAGCCGGTCCTCGGCCCGCTCCGTGGACCAGGTCGTGGCGAGCAGCGTCCGTGCCGCGGCCGGGTCGTGGCGGCGCAGGGCCGTCAGGAGTGCCACGCGCTCCGCGAACAGTCCCTCCTGCCACGTCCGTTCGGCCGCTTCGCCGTACCCGCGGGCCTCGTCACCGTCGCCGGTGGGGGCGGCAAGGGCGGCCGGTGTCCAGTCGCCCGCCGGGCTGCTCCGCAGGGCGAACTTCCACTGCGGATTGAGCCGCGCCAGCCAGAGCGCGCGCGGCCCGGCCAGCGCCAGCGCCTCGGGCCGCAGGTCGGTACGGCCGCGGGCTGTGTCCAGCAGGGCGGGCAGCAGGGCGGCGGGGGCGCGGTAGCCGTACTGGTTGGCCGCCGTCAGCCACTGCGGAAGCAGTTCGGTCAGGTCCGGCGCCGTGCCGCGCCGACTGCCGCCGGCCGGACCGGCGCGGTCGGCGAGCAGCATGGCGAGCCGCGCCCGCGCGGCCGGCGGCAGCGGGGGCCGCCGGTCCTCGGGCGCGGGCGCCGGGCGGCGGCGCGCCACGGCCGGCAGCAGCCCGGCCCGCCTCCGCACCGTCTGCACCGCGGCGGCGTCCAGGAGGGCCGACGCCGCGTCCTGGCCGGGGCGCGGCGCTACGGGCGGGGTGCGCCGCCCGGTGCCGAGCAGCGCGGCGGCGACGAGGTCGTCCCAGGTGGTGGCTGTTGGAGTGGTCGTGTCGGCGGCCGTGGTGGCCATGTACGAGTCCCTTCCGTTTATGGCCCGTCGGGGTCCGTTCGGCAGGTCCGGGGTGCTACTGGTGGCTGTTGGCCGCTGGTCGGCGGCCGATGGGCTCGGCGGGAGCAGCCTCGTCCGACGCCACGCCGTCCGACGCTGCCCCGTACGACGCCGATCGTCCGGGAGGCGGTTCGGCGGGCCGCTGCGGGAGCCGTCCGCCGGGAACGGCCTAGAGCGGAACCGCTTCCGGCGCCCATACGGTCAGCGGGGTGAAACCGGCGTGGCCGCAGTCGCCGAAGACCGTGACCGGCTCGCCGCCCGAGACGGCGGCGAGCTGCCACAGGCCCGTACGGTCCGCGCAGCGCGGGTCCACGGGCAGCGCCGACTCGCCGCGCGCGTCGGCCAGCTGCCAGCCCCGCTCGACGTCCGGGACCGGTATCACGCCGGCGAGGACGACCGGCCAGGCGTCCAGCCAGGGGTCCTCGCGCAGCGCGTCCCCGTAGCGGGCCAGCGCGGTCGCGACGTCCGTGCCGGGCGGCGGTGCGCCCGCCTCCCGCGGTGGCGCGTGGCGTGTCGCGACGGCGGCCCGCAAGGGGAGGGCGGCGGGGTAGTAGACGAGGTCGGCGTCGAGGGAGAGGCCGACGGGGAGGGAGAGTTCGGGGGTTCTGCCCGCGGCCCCGTAGGACAGCAGCAGCGCCGTGCGGCCGGTGTTCCGGCCGTGCAGCCAGATGCGGCGGGTGGTCAGCCGGCCGTCCTCGGCGTCCCGCTGGGCCAGGATCAGCCAGTCGTCGCGGACGGGCTCGCCGGTGGCGAGGAGTTCGGCGGCGTCCGTGGTGAGCCCGACGCGCGAACGGACCGTGGCGGCCAGCGGCCCGGGCAGCCCGTCGAGGTGGAGATAGCCCTGGTCGAGGGTGTGCAGCAGCGCACACTCCGCGAGCATCCGGGACGGCCAGCCGTCGCCGGACGCGGGGGCCGACGCCAGTTCGCGTACGCGCGCGGCGAGGCCGGGGGCCTGCGCGTCGACCATGCGGGCCGCAGTCTCCTCCCACTGTCCGTAGCCGCCGCGGTCGGCCGAGGCCAGGCCGTTGCGCAGCAGGTCGGCGAGGCGGTGCTCCAACTCGCGCGCCCCGTCCGCCATGCGCTGCGCGCGCTGCTCCGCGCGGCGGCGGGCGGCGGCCCGGCCTGCCGACGGCTCGGCGTCGCCGGTGTCACCGACTGCCTCCGCTGCCTCCGCCGCCTGCGCCGCCACGGTCGCGGCGGCGCGCTCGGCCCGCTGCCGCCTGCCGGTCAGCCACTTCACGGCCCACTCCGGCGGCTCGCCCCCGTCCCGTACGGCCTCCTCGTCCGACGCCCGCAGCAGGAGGAGTCCGAGCGCGTGCTTGCACGGGAACTTGCGGCTCGGACACGAGCAGTTGAAGGCCGGCCCGTCCGGGCCGGACAGGTCGGCGACCATGCGGTACGGCGTGCTGCCGCTGCCCGCGCACAGCCCCCACACCGCGCCCGCGCCGGCCCCCGTGTCCGACCACGACGCGGACACCGCGAGCTTGGCGCCCGCCTTGCGTGACGCGGCGTCAGGTGCAAGCGCGAGCACCTGCTCCGCCGTTCGGAGCTCCCCCTGCGAATTCATGTCGACGAAGCTACGGCCTCCCACTGACAATCGCCCTGACCTGCGGGTTCGTTGGCCCGAAGCCGAATGTCAGTGGTGTGGTGCAGTGTTGGTCACGCAGCCCGAAGCCGTGTGATGAGGGGGGACCTGTGACCGTGCCAGGATTCGAGAACGAGCCCGCGAGCGACGCCGATACGGGAGCCGCGGCCGAGGCCGGCGGCGAGCCGCTGCGGCCGCACGCCGAAGTGGCCTTCGCCGACGAACTCAAGGCGCTGGCCGCCGCGGACGACCGGCCGAGGCCGGTCAGATGGCGACTGTCGCCGTGGGCCGTGGCGACGTACCTGCTCGGCGGCGTACTGCCCGACGGCACCGTCATCACGCCGAAGTACGTGGGCCCGCGACGCATCGTCGAGGTGGCCGTCACCACGCTCGCGACCGACCGGGCGCTGCTGCTGCTCGGCGTCCCCGGCACGGCCAAGACCTGGGTGTCGGAGCACCTGGCGGCCGCCGTCAGCGGCGACTCGACCCTGCTCGTGCAGGGCACGGCGGGCACACCGGAGGAGGCCATCCGGTACGGCTGGAACTACGCGCAACTGCTCGCGCACGGGCCCAGCCGGGACGCGCTCGTGCCCAGCCCCGTCATGCGGGCCATGGCCGGGGGCCTGACGGCGCGGGTCGAGGAGCTGACGCGCATCCCGGCGGACGTCCAGGACACGCTCATCACCGTGCTGTCCGAGAAGACCCTGCCCATCCCCGAACTCGGGCAGGAGGTGCAGGCCGTCGGCGGCTTCAACCTCATCGCCACGGCCAACGACCGGGACCGGGGCGTCAACGAGCTCTCCAGCGCGCTGCGCCGCCGCTTCAACACGGTCGTCCTCCCGCTCCCGGCCACGCCCGAGGCCGAGGTCGACATCGTCGCCCGGCGCGTCGACCAGCTCGGCCGCTCGCTGGCCCTGCCCGCCGTGCCGGAGGGCGTGGAGGAGATCCGACGCGTCGTCACGGTCTTCCGCGAACTGCGCGACGGCGTCACCGCCGACGGCCGCACCAAGCTCAAGTCCCCCTCCGGCACCCTCTCCACCGCCGAGGCCATATCCGTCGTCACCGGCGGCCTGGCACTCTCCGCCCACTTCGGCGACGGCGTGCTGAGGGCGGCCGACGTCGCCGCGGGCATCCTCGGCGCGGTCGTCCGCGACCCGGCGGCGGACCGCGTCGCATGGCAGGAGTACCTGGAGACGGTGGTCCGGGAACGAGAGGGCTGGAAGGACTTCTACCGGGCCTGCCGAGAGGTCTCGGCGTGACCGGGGGGACGGAGGGCCCGGGCGGGGCGCAGAACCGGGCGGGGGCGACGGGGTGAAGACGGACGAGGGGGAAGCGGGGACGGTGTTGCTGGGGGTTCGGCACCATGGGCCGGGGTCCGCGCGGGCGGTGCGGGGGGCGCTTGACGCGTGCGAGCCCGCCGCCGTGCTCATCGAGGGGCCGCCGGAGGCCGAAGCGGTCATCGGGCTGGCCGGCGAGGACGGCATGCGGCCGCCCGTGGCGCTGCTGGCGCATGCCGTGGACGATCCGGGGCGCGCTGCGTTCTGGCCGCTGGCCGGGTTCTCACCGGAGTGGGTGGCGATCAGATGGGCGCTGGAACGCGGCGTCCCGGTGCGGTTCATCGACCTGCCCGCGGCCGTGTCGCTGGCCATGGACGGCGCCGGCCGAGGGGCGGGCGACGAGGCGGCCGGGGAGGCGGGTCGAGAGGAGCGCGACGACGAGCGCGATGACGAGTGCGACGAGGCAGGCGGTGAGGCGAGTGGCGCGGCGGATGGGGAGGCAGACGGGGAGGTGAGCGGCGGGACGCCCGGCGCGGCGCCCGACGCGGGGCAGTTGCGCGTCGACCCCCTGGCCGTACTCGCCGAGACGGCCGGGCACGACGACCCCGAGCGCTGGTGGGAGGACGTCGTCGAGCACCGCGGCGGCAACGGCCGCCCCGGACCGGGCCGCCCCGAGCCCTCCCGGGCGGGCGCGCTCGCGCCGTTCGAGGCGCTCGCCGAGGCCATGGCCGCGCTCCGAGGGGAGTACGGGCACGGCGGACACGACCGGGACCTGGTGCGCGAGGCGCACATGCGGCTGCGGCTGCGGGAGGCGCGGCGGGAGTTCGGGGACGGCGTGGCGGTCGTCTGCGGCGCGTGGCACGTTCCGGCGCTGGCGGAGACGGTGACGGTCGCCGCCGACCGGCAGCGGCTCAAGGGCCTCCCCAAGGTGAAGACCGAGATCAGCTGGGTCCCCTGGACGCACCGCCGCCTCTCCCGCCACAGCGGCTACGGAGCCGGGATCGCCTCCCCCGGCTGGTACGCGCACCTCTTCGACGCCCCCGACCGGCCCATAGAACGCTGGATGACCAAGGTCGCCAGGCTGCTCCGGGCGGAGGACCAGCCCGTGTCCTCCGCGCACGTCATCGAGGCCGTCCGCCTCGCCGACACCCTCGCCACGATGCGCGGCCGTCCCCTCGCGGGGCTCGCCGAGACCACCGACGCCATACGGGCCGTGCTGTGCGAGGGCTCCGACGTGCCGCTCGCGCTCGTACAGGACCGGCTCGTCGTGGGCGACGTACTGGGCGAGGTGCCGGACTCGGCCCCCGCCACGCCCCTTCAGCGTGACCTCGCCCGCGCCCAGCGCTCCCTGCGCCTCAAACCCGAGGCGGCCGAGCGGAAGTTGGAACTGGACCTGCGCAAGGACACCGACGCCGCGCGCAGCCGCCTGCTGCACCGGCTGCGCCTCCTCGGCATCGAATGGGGCGAGGCGGTCCGCTCCCGCGAGGGGCTCGGCACCTTCCGCGAGACCTGGCGGCTGCGGTGGGAGCCGGAGCTGTCCGTCAAGGTGGCGGAGGCCGGGGTGTGGGGCACGACCGTGCTCGCGGCCGCGACGGCGAAGGCCGAGTCCCGGGCGGCCGGGGCCCCGACGCTGGCCGACGTCACCGGCCTCGCCGAACAGTGCCTGCTCGCCGGGCTCACCGACGCCCTCCCCGTGGTGCTGCGCGCCCTGGCCGACCGCGCCGCGCTCGACGCGGACGTCGGCAACCTGGCCCAGGCCCTGCCCGCCCTCGTCCGCTCGGTCCGCTACGGAGACGTACGGCGTACGGACGCGGCAGCCCTGCGCGAGGTGGCGGCCGGGCTCGCCGAGCGCGTCTTCGTGGGCCTGCCGCCCGCCTGCGCCGGCCTCGACGCCGACGCGTCCGCGACGATGCGCGGCCACTTGGACAGCGTCCACACGGCGGTCGGCCTCCTGGCCGAAGCGACGGAAGCGAAGGAAGCGAAGGAAGCGAAGGAGGAGATAGGAGCGACAGAGGCGACAGAAGCGAAGGGGGTGGAGGACGCGGGAGGGGCCGGCATACGGGAGCGCTGGTCCGCCGTTCTGCGCGGGCTCTGCGAAAGGGGCGGCATACCGGGGCTGATACGTGGCCGCGCCGTCCGACTGCTGCTCGACGACGGCCGGTTGGCGGACGGCGAGGCGGCGCGGCTCATGGGCCTCGCGCTCTCGCCCGGCACCGAGCCGCCGGAGGCGGCGGCCTGGATCGAGGGGTTCGTCGGGAGCGGCGGTTCCGGCGGCATGCTCCTCATCCACGACGAGCGCCTCCTGGCCCTGGTGGACGGCTGGCTCACGCGCGTACCGGCCGACGCCTTCACGAGCGTGCTGCCGCTGCTGCGGCGCACCTTCGGCTCGTACGACCCAGGGGTCCGCCGCACCCTCGGCGAACTGGTGCGCCGGGGCGGCCCGGACGCGCCTCCGCCGGGGTCCGGTGCCGGAGCGCAGGGCTTCGGCCCGGGGCTGGACGCCGAGCGCGCGGCGGCCGTACTGCCGACGCTGCACGCGCTGTTGGGGACGGGAACGGGGATGGGAATGGGGATGCGGACAGGGACGGAGACAGGGACGGGGACGGGTGTCCCCGAACCCCTGCCCGTACCAACTCAAGGGAGGGGAAAGAGCTGATGGGCGACGCGAACAGCGCCACCGCCGAGATCGAACCCGACTCCGCCGACGAGCGGTTGCGGCGCTGGCGGCTCGTGCTCGGAGGGGAGAGCGGGGGAGAGGGCACCGGCCGCGCCCTCGGGGGAGCGGACGCCGGCATGGACGCGGCGCTCGGCGCGCTCTACGGCGGCGACGGCAAGAGCGGCGACATGTCCCGTACGGGCGGGCTCGGTGCGTCCGCGCCCGGTGTCGCGCGCTGGCTCGGGGACATCCGCACGTACTTCCCCGCCTCCGTGGTGCAGGTGATGCAGCGCGACGCCATCGACCGGCTCGGGCTGGCCGCCCTGCTGCTGGAGCCCGAGATGCTGGAGGCCGTTGAGGCGGACGTGCACCTGGTCGGGACGCTGCTGTCGCTCAACAAGGCGATGCCCGAGACGACCAGGAGCACCGCGCGGGCCGTCGTGCGCAAGGTGGTCGAGGACCTGGAGAAGCGCCTGGCGACCCGCACGCGCGCCACGCTCACCGGGGCGCTCGACCGCTCCGCCCGGGTCAACCGCCCCCGTCACCACGACATCGACTGGAACCGGACCATCCGGGCCAACCTCAAGCACTACGTGCCGGAGTACCGGACCGTCGTGCCGGAGCGGCTCATCGGGTACGGCCGTGCGGCGCAGGCCGTGAAGAAGGAAGTCATTCTCTGCATCGACCAGTCGGGTTCGATGGCGTCGTCCGTCGTCTACGCGTCCGTGTTCGGCGCGGTGCTGGCCTCGATGCGCTCCCTTGCGACCCGGCTCGTCGTCTTCGACACGGCTGTGGTCGACCTGACGGAGGAACTCGCCGACCCGGTCGACGTGTTGTTCGGCACGCAGCTCGGCGGCGGTACGGACATCAACCGCGCGCTCGCCTACTGCCAGTCGCGCGTCACCCGCCCCGCCGACACCATCGTCGTCCTGATCAGCGACCTCTACGAGGGCGGCATACGGAACGAGATGCTGGCGCGGGTCGCCGCGATGAAGGCGTCGGGCGTGCAGTTCGTGACGCTGCTCGCGCTGTCGGACGAGGGCGCGCCCGCGTACGACCACGAGCACGCGGCGGCGCTGGCCGCGCTCGGCGCGCCCGCCTTCGCCTGCACGCCGGACCTCTTCCCGGAGGTGATGGCGGCGGCGATGGAGAAGCGACCGCTGCCGGTCCCGGAGACGGCGGCGTGAAAAGACACCGTGAAAGGAGAGCGGGAAGGAGGGAGCGAGAAGAGGGGAGCAGCGGGAAGAGGGGAGCGGGAAGAGGGGAGCAGCGGGAAGAGGGGAGCGGGAAGAGGGGAGCGGGAAATAACGCTCGGTAATCGGTCGCGAACCGCGGGCGGGGCATTCGGGTGAGCGCCGTCCAGCCCCGCGACGTAGCCGCCCGTACGTATATACAAGCCGCCACGTAGCGATCTGTGAGGGTAATCACGGCTCCAGTGTGATCTGTGATTTAGGGACCCACCGCCCTCGGGGATAACCTGCGAGACGGACATGCCGCGTACCCGGCGCACGTGTGCCGCCCTCGTAAAAGATCGCGTCCTCACGCTGCTCCCGCGGCACGCCCGCGCAGACAACGAACCGCGATATCCATGGAAAAGGGACGGACGCGCGTGGACCTGTTCGAGTACCAGGCGAGGGACCTCTTCGCCAAGCACGGTGTACCGGTGCTGGCCGGTGAAGTCATTGACACGCCTGAGGCGGCGCGCGAGGTGACCGAGCGTCTGGGCGGCAAGGCCGTCGTCAAGGCGCAGGTCAAGGTCGGTGGCCGCGGTAAGGCCGGTGGCGTGAAGCTCGCTTCCGACGCCGACGACGCGGTCGAGAAGGCCGGTCAGATCCTGGGCATGGACATCAAGGGCCACACGGTCCACAAGGTGATGCTGGCCCAGACCGCGGACATCAAGGAGGAGTACTACGTCTCCTTCCTGCTGGACCGCACCAACCGCAACTTCCTCGCCATGGCGTCCGTCGAGGGCGGCGTGGAGATCGAGGTCGTGGCGGAGCAGAACCCCGACGCGCTCGCCAAGATCCCGGTGGACGCCAACGAGGGCTGCACCCCGGAGAAGGCCGCCGAGATCGTCGCGGCCGCCAAGTTCCCGGCCGAGATCGCGGACCAGGTCGCCGAGGCGCTGCAGAAGCTGTGGACCGTCTTCATCAAGGAAGACGCCCTCCTCGTCGAGGTCAACCCGCTGGTCAAGACCGGTGACGGCAAGATCATCGCGCTTGACGGCAAGGTCTCGCTCGACGAGAACGCCGCCTTCCGCCAGCCCGAGCACGAGGCGCTGGAGGACAAGGCCGCGGCCAACCCGCTGGAGGCGGCGGCCAAGGCCAAGGGCCTCAACTACGTCAAGCTCGAGGGCGAGGTCGGCATCATCGGCAACGGCGCGGGGCTCGTGATGAGCACCCTGGACGTCGTCGCGTACGCCGGTGAGAAGCACGGCAACGTGAAGCCGGCCAACTTCCTCGACATCGGCGGCGGCGCGTCCGCCGAGGTGATGGCGAACGGCCTGGAGATCATCCTCGGCGACCCGGACGTCAAGTCCGTCTTCGTCAACGTCTTCGGCGGCATCACCGCCTGCGACGAGGTCGCCAACGGCATCGTCCAGGCGCTGGAGCTGCTCAAGTCCAAGGGCGAGGACGTCACGAAGCCGCTGGTCGTCCGCCTCGACGGCAACAACGCGGAGCTGGGTCGCAAGATCCTGTCCGACGCCAACCACCCGCTGGTGCAGCGCGTGGACACCATGGACGGCGCGGCCGACAAGGCCGCCGAGCTCGCGGCTGCGAAGTAAGGGACGAGGGACTCCAACACCATGGCTATCTTCCTCACCAAGGACAGCAAGGTCATCGTCCAGGGGATGACCGGCGGCACGGGCATGAAGCACACCAAGCTCATGCTGGCCGACGGCACCAACATCGTGGGCGGCGTCAACCCGCGCAAGGCCGGCACGAGCGTCGACTTCGACGGCACCGAGGTGCCCGTCTTCGGCTCCGTCGCCGAGGCGATGGAGAAGACCGGGGCTGACGTCTCCGTCATCTTCGTCCCGGAGAAGTTCACCAAGGCCGCCGTCGTCGAGGCGATCGATGCCGAGATCCCGCTGGCCGTCGTGATCACCGAGGGCGTCGCGGTGCACGACTCCGCGTCCTTCTGGGCGTACGCGGGCGAGAAGGGCAACAAGACCCGGATCATCGGCCCGAACTGCCCCGGCCTGATCACCCCCGGCCAGTCCAACGCCGGCATCATCCCGGGCGACATCACCAAGCCCGGTCGCATCGGTCTCGTGTCGAAGTCCGGCACGCTGACCTACCAGATGATGTACGAGCTCCGTGACATCGGCTTCTCCTCGGCCGTCGGCATCGGTGGCGACCCGATCATCGGCACCACGCACATCGACGCCCTGGCCGCCTTCCAGGCCGACCCCGACACCGACCTGATCGTCATGATCGGCGAGATCGGCGGCGACGCGGAGGAGCGGGCCGCGGACTACATCAAGGCCAACGTCACCAAGCCGGTCGTCGGCTACGTGGCGGGCTTCACCGCGCCCGAGGGCAAGACGATGGGCCACGCCGGTGCGATCGTGTCCGGTTCGTCCGGCACCGCGCAGGCGAAGAAGGAGGCCCTTGAGGCCGCGGGCGTGAAGGTCGGCAAGACCCCGTCCGAGACGGCGCGCCTGGCGCGTGCCGCGCTCGCCGACTGAGTCTTCCGGCACCGCGTCGCGGGCCCGCACCCTTCAGCACCACCTGGCCAGACCGGCACAGAACCCAGGTCATGGGGGTGCCGGTGTCGATGCCACCGAGCAGGTCGAGGACGGCCGGATCCGCGGCCGCGG